>JBOGYU010000583.1:0-2957 GCA_050696935.1 Solirubrobacteraceae bacterium
ATCGAGGTGGCGGCGCGCGGGGTGCGGCTCGACGTGGCGGGCCGGACGCACGAGCGGCTGGCCGCGGCGGGCGCGCTCCGGCGGTCGTCCGATCCGGTCGCTACGGTGCCCGACCAGCCATGACGCGAGACGAGGTCCTCGAGCTGATCCGCGAGCACCTGGCCGACGAGCTGGAGCTCGACCCGGCGCGCATCGACGAGTCCACGCACTTCCGCGAGGACCTGGACGCCGACTCGCTCGACCTCTACACGCTCGTGCAGGAGCTCGAGGACACCTACGGGGTGAAGATGTCCGACGAGCAGGCGGCGCGGATCCAGACCGTGGGCGCCGCGGTCGACTTCGTGCTCGCCCATCCTCCGTCCGCGGCCGCGGGCGGCGCCGTCGACCGCGAGCCGGGATCCTGACTTCTGAGAACGCTGCACGACCTGCTGGAGCGGCTGCCGGACGAGCTGGCCCGGCAGGCTGTCACGCACGCGTCGTGGGTCGAGCGGCGCGGGCAGGCCTACGAGCGGCTCGCCTTCCTTGGCGACTCCGTGCTCGGGCTGGCGGTCACCACGCACCTGTTCCCGCGGCTGGAGGCCTATGGCGCCGGGCGGCTGACCAAGGTGCGCGCCCAGGCGGTGTCGGGCCGCTCCTGCCGGGTGGTGGCGGAGCGGCTGGGGATCCCGGAGCGGCTGCGCGCCGCGGCGCCGGCCGGGCAGGCGGGCCCCGCGACCGACCAGCTGGCGCAGACCGAGCGCGTGCTGGCATCGGTGATCGAGGCGGTGATCGGCGCCTGCTACCTCGAGTTCGGCTACGAGGCGACCGCCGCGGCGGTGGTGGAGGCGTTCGGGCCGGAGATCGAGGACGCGCTGGATCGCCCGGCCGACTTCAAGTCGGCGCTGCAGGAGCGCCTGGCGCAGCGCGGGGCGGTCGTGGGCTACGAGGTGACCGCCGAGGAGGGGCCGCCGCACGAGCGGCGGTTCGAGGTGGCGGCGGTGGTCGAGGGGTCCGAGCTGGCGCGGGGCTCGGGGCGCTCGAAGAAGGACGCCGAGCAGGCGGCCGCCGAGGCCGCGCTCGATGGGCTGATGCCGTGAACCCCGGGGGCCGGCCATGCACCTGAAGTCGATCGTGTTGAAGGGCTTCAAGTCCTTCCCGGACCGCACCCGGCTGGACTTCGCGACCGGGGTGTCGGTGGTGGTGGGGCCCAACGGCTCGGGCAAGTCGAACATCACCGACGCGGTGCTGTGGGCGATGGGCGAGCAGTCGCCGGTGGCGGTCCGCGGGCAGTCGATGCAGGACGTGATCTTCGCCGGCGCCCACGGGGTGCATGCGCGCGGGGAGGCGGAGGTCGAGGTCGTGCTCGACAACGCGAGCGGGGCGCTCGAGCTGCCGGCGGGCGAGATCTCGATCCTGCGACGGCTGAACCGCGCGGGGGAGGGGGAGTATCGGGTCAACGGCGCGCGCTGCCGGCTCGTCGACGTGCTGGAGCTGCTCTCGGACACCGGGCTCGGCAAGGAGATGCACTCGGTCGTCTCCCAGGGCCGGGTGGAGGCGATCGTGACGTCCAAGCCGCGCGACCGGCGGATGCTGATCGAGGAGGCCGCCGGGCTGGGCAAGCACCGCAAGCGGCGCCGGCGGGCGCAGCTCAAGCTCGCGCGCACGCAGGACAACCTGGATCGCGCGCTGGACGTGGAGCGCGAGGCCCGCACGCGGCTGCGGCCGCTGAAGCGGCAGGCGGAGGCGGCGGAGCTGCACGCACGGCTGGAGCGCCAGACGGACGAGGCGCTGTGGACGCTCGCGCGCGAGGACGTGCGCGCTGCTGCGGCGGCGCTGGCCGCGGCGGAGGCCTCGGTCGCGGAGGCGCGGTCGGCGGCGGCGTCGACGGAGGAGGAGCTGCGGGCCGTGGCCGCGCGCCGCGAGCGTGCCGAGGAGGCGCTCGCTTCCCGTGGGACCGAGCGCGAGGGGTTGTCGAACCGGTTCTACGCCGCGCGCTCGGCGAGCGAGCGGATCGCGCTGCGCGAGGAGGCCGCCCGCCAGTCGGTCTTCGCGCTCGACGACCGGGCGGGCCGCCGCCGCGCGCTGATCGCGTCGCTGGAGGCCGAGGCCGCGGCCGACGCGGTCGACGAGGGCACCGCCGGCCGGATTGCCGCCCTGGAGGCCGAGCTCGCCGAGCTGGCGGACGACCGCCGCGAGCGGCTGGAGCGCGAGCTGGCCGAGCTGGAGGCTCGCCGCGCCGCCGCGGCCACCGAGCTGGCCGGCCTGGCCGAGGCCGCGTCGCTGGCGGCGGGCGCGCGCGACGAGGCCGACGCCACGGCCGACGAGGCGCGACGAGGCCGCCGAGAGGCCGAGTCCACGGCCGAGTCCGCCCGCCGCGACGCGGCGCGCATCGGCGCCGAGCTCGCCAAGGTCAACCAGTTCCTGCGCACCCACGCGGGAGCCCCGGAAGGTGCCCGAGCCCTCGCGGACGGCCTCAGCGCCGACCCCGGCTACGAGCTCGCGCTGGCCGCCGCCCTCGGCCCTCGCCTCCGCGCCGCCGTCGCGTCCGACCTCGCCGAGGGCGGCCGGTTGCTCGACCGCGCGGGGCGCGACGGGGGAGCCGCCCTGATCGCGCCCGCCGTGGACCAGTCGTCGGCCGACGGGGACGATTCGTCGCCCGCCGCCCACGATTCGTCGCGCGCCGCTCACGATTCGTCGCCCGCCGCCGCGGGTCGTCCGCCCGTGCCGGGCGCCGAGCCGCTCCTCTCTCGCGTCCGCACCGACGGGGACGGTGGGCTCGCCGCCGCCCTCCTCGGGGGCGTGTGGGTCGTGGACCGCCTGGACTCGCTCGACCCGGGTTTCGTGGGGATCGCCGTCACGCGCGAGGGGCGGGTGTGGTCCCCCGCCGCGCGGGAGCTGCGGCAGGTCCCCGCCGGCGGCGAGGACCGGGTGCTCGCCGAGCGGAACCGGCGCGACTCGCTCGTCGCGGAGGTCGAGCG
>JBOGYU010000584.1:0-2954 GCA_050696935.1 Solirubrobacteraceae bacterium
GTTCGGCGCGACGCCCCAAGGCGCTGCCCGTCGTCGTCCGCGTGCCGTAGTCGGCGCTCTCGAAGTCCCCGAACACGTCTCCGCCGGGCGAGGGTGTACGTCGCCGGCCGTCCTTCTGCTTGCGGCGGCTTGTGAAGCTAGAGTGGCGCGTCAGACGTGCCTGCACCACGCGACCTCGAATCGGCGCCGACGGATGGCGCGCGCCAACCGCGGGCCGGGGGTCCGGGCGTCCGGCGCCCGACGATGCGCGACGTCGCGGCGCTGGCCGGCGTGAGCCTGAGCACGGTCTCACGCGTCGTCAACGGCACGCCGGTCGCGCCAGAGCTGGCCGTGAAGGTCACGCGCGCCGTCGAGATGCTCGGCTACCGGCACAACGAGGCGGCTCGGAATCTTCGCCGGGCCAGCGGACTGTCGGCCAGCGTCGGGCTGATCTTCGAGGACATCTCCAACCCCTTCTTCTCCGCGATCCATCGCGGCGTCGAGGATGTCGCCAGGACCCGCTCGGTCCTTACGCTCGCCGGCAGCTCCGACGAGGACGCCGCGCGGGAGCGCGAGCTGGCGGAGTCGCTCGTCGGCCGGCGCGTCGACGGGCTGGTGATCGTGCCGGCGGCGGGCAGCCACAGCTACCTGCTGCGCGACGTCGAGGCGGGCATGGCGCTCGTGTTCGTAGATCGTCCGCCGCAGTTCATCGACGCGGATTTCGTGGTCAGCGACAACGCGGGCGGCTCCGCGGCGGCGGTGACGCACCTGATCGAAGCCGGCCACAGCCGCATCGGCTTCCTGGGCGACCAGCCGGAGATCTTCACCGCCGCGGAGCGGCTCCGCGGCTATCGCGAGGCGCTCGCCATGCATGGTGTCCCCGACGATCCGGTGCTGGTCCGGCATCCTGCGTTCCGCGCGGTGGGCGTCGACACGACGGTGCGCGAGCTGCTCGCGGAGCCGAATCCGCCGACCGCGCTGTTCACCGCGCAGAATCTCATCACGATGGGCGCGCTGCGGACGATCCACGAGCTCGGCCTGCAGGACACGGTCGCGCTCGTCGGGTTCGACGACATCCCGCTCGCAGACGCGCTCAGCCCGGGCATCACCGTCGTCGCCCAGGACCCGTACGGCCTCGGCCGGCGCGCGGCCGAGCTGCTGTTCTCGCGACTCGACGGCTACGACGGGCCGGCGCGGCGGGTCGTGCTCGACACCACGCTGATCGAGCGCGGCTCGGGGGAGATCCGTCCTGGCTGACCGGCCGGCGGCGCTTGGGTCGACGCGCCGGAGGCCGGCACCCAGGACGCTCTCGTCGACGGTGCGCTCTCGTTCCCGCCCACCGGTGGATGGAGAACCTTGGGGCACGACGACAACCGGAGCCAACGGCGTCAACATCGCTCGCCGGAGTTCACGATCACCCACGACTACATCAACTTCATGATCGCGGGGGGACGTCACACCGGCGGCACGCGGGACGTCCGTCGATCTCGTCGTCGACGGCCAGGTCGCACGCACTGCGTCGGGTCGCGAGACCGGCAACCTCAACTGGGTCGCATGGAACGTCGACGACCTCGTCGGCAGGACGGCCCCATCGAGATCGTCGACCTCAACACCGGCGGCTGGGGTCACATCCTCGCCGATCACTTCATGTTCGCCGACGTGCCCGCCAGGATCCGCTCCGACGAGACGGCCGTGAACCTGCTCGTCGACGGCGAGGTGGTGCGCACGGCGGCGGGCCAGGAGAGCGAGGCGCTTGACTGGGTCGCCTGGAACGTCGAGGATCTCATCGGTCGCGAGGCGCGGATCGAGATCGTCGATCGCAACAGCGGCGGCTGGGGCCATATCCTCGTCGACCAGATCATGTTCGCGGACGCCCCGGCGCTCTCGACGCTCGAGCGCGCCAGCTGGCTGGACTACGGCAAGGACCACTATGCCGCGGTCTCCTGGAACGACGTCCCCGGCGACCGGCGGCTGATGGTCGGCTGGATGAACAACTGGCAGTACGCCAACCAGATCCCGACGTCTCCGTGGCGCAGCGCCATGGGCGTGCCGCGTGAGATCGCGCTGGAGACGATCGAGGGTCGCGTCCAGGTCGTGCAGCGACCGGTGCGCGAGCTGCGGCGTCTCCGGGGAGGCCCAGTCCACCACGTCAAGCGCCGGACGCTGCCGGAGGGCACGCACACGCTGGCGGGCAAGGGAGCGCATGGGACTGCGCTCGAGATCCGCGCCGAGCTCGACCCGCACACGGCGGACGAGCTCGGCCTGAAGGTGCGGGTCGGGGAGGGCGAGGAGACCGTGATCGGCTACGACGGCGACATGGAGGAGCTCTACGTCGATCGCACGCGCTCGGGCGAGGTCGGGTTCAGCCCGAGCTTCCCCGGCGTGCAGCGGGCGCCGCTGCCGATGGACCGGCACGGCGACGTGAAGCTGCGGATCCTGGTCGACTGGTCCTCGGTCGAGGTGTTCGCCGACCGCGGACAGGTGACGATCACCGACCAGATCTTCCCGCAGGCATCGAGCGACGGAGTACAGGTGTTCGCCGAGGGCGGCAGCGTGAAGGTGGAGTCGGTGGAGATCCGGCGGCTGCGCTCGGCCTGGTCCCGGCGAGGCTGAGGACCGTGTTCCGGCGGCCGTGCTCGGGCGCGGCCGCCGGACTCGCCGGCGCTACGCGTGCACCGCTGCCGCCAGCAGCGCGTTCGCGGCGACCGCGGCGTCATCGAGCGAGACCTCCTCCTCCGGCGCGTGGCTGATCCCGGTCTCGTTGCGGACGAGCACCATCCCCGCAGGGCGGTGCTCGGCGATCACGCCGGCGTCGTGGCCCGCGAAGCAGACCAGGCGCGGCGCGCCCGGTGGCAGGCCGCGCAGCAGGGCCGCGCGGACGTCCTCCGGGAACGTCGTGCCCGCCGACCGGGCGGCCGTGCGGAGGTCGAGCCGCACGCCCGCCTCGCCGGCCACCCGCGCCGCCTCGGCGGCGA
>JBOGYU010000585.1:0-2941 GCA_050696935.1 Solirubrobacteraceae bacterium
GGCCAGGGCTCGGGCGGCGCAGGCGGCGGCGAGAACGACGGCGACCGGGCCGGCTCCTCGAACGAGGACGAGGCCTCGGGCGGCGTGGTCGTCCGGACCGTCCGCGACTTCGTGGAGGTCGTGCCCGACTCCCTCAAGGCCGCGCTCGCGGCGCTGGCCGCGCTCTCGGTCCTGCTCGGGATCGGCTATCTGCTGGCCGCGCTTCGGGCCCGCCGGCTGGCGCGCCAGCGGCGGGAGCTGCTCCAGGAGGTCGGCCTCCTCCAGACCGCACTGCTCCCGCCGGTGCCCGACAAGGTCGGCGCGCTGCTGACCACGGTCGCCTACCGGCCCGCCGACGGCCCCGGCGCGGGCGGCGACTTCTACGACGTGATGCCGCTGCCCGGCGGCCGCGTCGGCTTCATCCTCGGCGACGTGTCCGGCCACGGCCGCGGCGCGCTTGCCCGCACGGCCTTCATGCGCTACACGCTGCGCGCCTACCTCGAGGCGGGCCTCGAGCCGCGCGTCGCGCTCCAGGTCGCCGGCCGCGTGATCGACGAGAACCTGGGCGGAGACTTCGCAACCGTGCTCCTGGCCGTGCACGATCCGGAGACGGGCTCGCTGACGTACGCGACCGCCGGGCACCCGGCACCCATCGTGGTCGGGCCCCAGCCCCACGAGCCGGTCACGGCCGGCTCATCGCCGCCCATCGGCGTCGGGGTGCGAACGGGCCTGCGCCAGACGACGGTGCCGCTGGTGCCCGGCTCGGTCGCGGCGCTCTTCACCGACGGCCTCATGGAGGCCCGCACGGAGCACGGCATCCTGGGCCGCGAGCGGCTCGCGGAGCTGCTCGCGGAGATCGGCGACGAGGCCAGCGCCCGTCGCCTGATCGAGCGGGTCGCGGCCGAGGCCACCCTGCTGTCCGACGACATGGCGGCCGTGGTCGTCACGCCGACCGCCGGTGTGACCGCCGGCCTGTTCCGCACCGAGCAGCTTGAGCTCTCGGCCCGCGAGCTCGACGGCCACATCGCGCGCCGCTTCCTCGCGGCCTGCGGCCTCGCGGAGGAGGACGTGGACGAGGTCGAGCGCGACGCCCGCGCCCTCGCGGACCGCTTCGGCGGCGTGGTGCTGCACGTGGTGTTCGGGAACAGGCTCAGCGTCGAGGTGCTCCCGCGCAACGTGGAGAGCATCGAGGCCGCCTCGCGCCGGGTCAGCGCAGGAACTCCTCAATAGCTCCGGTCACCGCGTCCGGGCGGTCCTCCACCACGAAGTGCGAGGCGTCCTCGAGCTCCGCCGTCTTCGCCTGCGGGAACACCTCGCGCCACTGGTCGAGGAACACGGGCTGGAACACCGGGTCGCGCATGCCCCAGACGAGCAGCACCGGCACCTCCAGTCGCGGGAGCCGCTCGTGGATCGCGGCCATCAGGGGCGCGCTGCGGTCGCGCTCGGTCAGCGGGATGTCGCGCTGGAAAGCGAGCGTCCCCGTGCGCGACCAGTAGTCGGGGAAGGGGGCCCGGTAGGCCTCCATCATCACCGGGTCCGGGTCGCGCCGGGCCATCCCGCCCGGGATCGACTCCACGAACAGGTTGCCGCCCAGGGCCAGGATCTCGCCCAGCCCCTCGGTGCGGAACTCGCGGATGAAGGGCGGCAGCCAGCTCGGCAGCTCCCAGGCCCAGGTGTTCATCAGGACGAGCGCGCGCAGCCGCTCCAAGCGCTCGAGCATCGCGCCGAGACCGATCGGCCCGCCCCAGTCGTGGGCGACCAGCGTGACCTCGTTCAGGTCGAGCTCGTCGATCACGGCCAGCGCGTTGTCCACGTGGCGCTCGAGCGTGTAGGCCGACAGCCGCGGCGGCTTCTCCGAGCGTCCGAAGCCCATGTGGTCGAACGCCACGCAGCGGTGGCCGCCGGCGCTCAGCTCGGCGATCGGCCGGCGCCACAGGTAGCTCCAGGTGGGGTTGCCGTGGAGGAAGAGCAGCGGGGGTGCGTCGGCCGGCCCCTCGTCGACGTAGTGCAGGCTCGTCTTGCCTGCACGGAGGTAGCGCGACTCGAACGGAAAGGTGCCCCGGAAGTCGCCGTCGAGCGGGTCTGCCATCGACGCCTGGTGTATATCGGATCAGATAACGTCGCCGCCTTCATGACGACCGGGACGCAGGCCGAGCAGAGCACCGGACTCCACGGAGGGCGGCTCGTCGCGAAGCGCCTCAGGGCGCACGGGGTGTCGAAGCTGTTCACGCTGTCGGGCGGTCACCTGTTCTCGATCTTCGACGGCTGCCGCAACGAGGGGATCGACATCGTCGACGTGCGCCACGAGCAGTCCGCCGCGTTCGCCGCCGAAGGCTGGGCCAAGGCGACACGTTCGCCCGGCGTCTGCGCGCTCACCGCCGGGCCGGGGGTGACCAACGGCATGAGCGCGATGGCGTCCGCGCTCCAGAACGCCTCTCCGATGCTGGTGCTGGGCGGGCGGGCGCCCGCTTTCCGCTGGGGGCAGGGATCGCTCCAGGAGATCGACCACGTCCCGTTCGTCGAGGCGGTCACGAAGCTCGCGCGCACGGCGGGGACCACGGCGGAGATACCGGCGCTCGTGGACGAGGGCCTGCGGGCTGCGGCCTCGCCGCCGACGGGCCCCGCGTTCCTCGACTTCCCGCTCGACCAGGTCTTCATGGAGGCCGACGCGGAGGCCGACTCCGGCGGAACGCTCCCCGACCCGGCGTCCGCGCCGGCGGCGGACGGCGATGCGCTCGACCAGGCGGTCGACCTGCTGCGCGGGGCCGAGCGACCGGTCGTGATGGCGGGCACCGGGCTGTACTGGGCGCGTGGGGAGGAGGCGCTCGTGCGGCTCTGCGAGGAGCTCTCGGTCCCGGCCTTCCTGAACGGGCTGGCGCGCGGCTGCGTGCCGGCCGACCACCCGATGTTCTTCTCCCGCGCGCGGGGGACAGGGCTGAAGGGGGCCGACGTGGCGCTCGTG
>JBOGYU010000586.1:0-2928 GCA_050696935.1 Solirubrobacteraceae bacterium
CGGACGAGACCGGGGTGGGGTACGAGCCCGGGGCGGACGAGACCGGGGTGGGGTACGAGCCCGGGGCGGACGAGACCGGGGTGGGGTACGAGCCCGGGGCGGACGAGACCGGGGTGGGGTACGAGCCCGGGGCGGACGAGGCCGGGGTGGGGTATGAGCCCGGGGCGCTCGTGCGCGTGGGCGGGCGGTACGCCGGCGGCCGGCTCGCGGTGCATGCCATCCGCCCGGCGCGACCGGACGAGTACCGGCTCACCGACCTCCTCGACGGCCCGGCGCGGTCGGCCGAGCAGATTGAGGACGACCTGCGCGAGCTCGTCGCCACCGTGCAGGACCGCCACCTGCACCTGCTGCTCGAGCGAGTCATCGGCGCCAAAGCCCCCACGTGGCCCGCGTACCGCGACGCCCCCGCCGCCAAGCGCTACCACCAGGCCTACCGGCACGGCCTGCTCGAGCACTCGCTGAGCGTCGCGCAGGCGGTGTCCGCCATCTCCGCCACCTTCGGGAGCATCGACCGCGACGTCGCGGTCACCGGTGCCCTGCTGCACGACGTCGGCAAGCTCGACGCCTACACCGCCGACCCGCTGGCCATCGACATGACCGACGCCGGGAAGCTCCAGGGCGAGATCCCGCTCGGCTACTACCGGATCCGCCGCCTGATCGAGGAGATCCCCGGCTTCCCGGAGCCGCGCGCGGCGGCCGTCCTGCACATCATCATCAGCCACCACGGCACGCTCGAGCACGGCTCCCCCGTCGTCCCCTGCACCAGAGAGGCGACGCTCGTGCACATGGTCGACAACCTGGGCGGGCGCCTGGGCTCGTTCGACCGCCTGGAGAAGCAGCTCCCGGACGGCTCGGCCTGGTCGGGCTACGACCGCGTGCTCGGCGGCGGCGCGTACTTCGCCGAGCGCCGCGCCGCCTAGCTAGGCGGCGGGATCCTCGAGCGCCTCGTCGAGCATCTCGCGGATCTCGAGCGCCGCTCCCTGGATGCGCGCCGCGTAGTCGCGCCGCTGGTCGTCCGAGATCGGGCGGTCGGCGGCGAGCACCTCCGCGAACCCGCTCACGATGGTGAGCGGCGTGCGCAGGTCGTGGCGGAGGCGGCGCCGCTCGTCGTCCGGCAGGCCGAGGCTCACGGGCCGTTGCCGTCCGGCGGCGAGATGTAGCCCTCGCGCAGCGCGATCGCGACGGCGTGCACGCGCGTGTGCGCCTCGAGCTTGGTCATGGCGTTGCGGATGTGCGTCTTCACGGTCTCGCTGGAGAGCACGAGCCGCTCGGCGACGTCCTCGCCTGTCAGCCCCTGCGCGAGCAGGTCCATGATCTCCCGCTCGCGCTTGGACAGCGAGGGCATCCGCTGCGTCGTGCGGCGGGAGAGCAGCGCCGAGCGCAGCCGCGGGTCGACGTACGTGCCGCCGCCGGCCACCGTCGCGAGCGCGCCGGTGAGCTCGCTCGGCGGCCCATCCTTGAGCGCGTAGCCGCGGGCGCCGGAGTCGAGCCCGCTGATCAGCAGCTCCACGTCGGCGGATCCGGTGTAGAGGACCACGCGCCGCCCGGGGTGGGAGTCGACGAGGTCGCGCGTGAGGTCGATGCCCGACTCCTCGCCCAGCCGGATGTCCACGAGCGCGACGTCCGGCTCCAGCCGCTCCACGAGGTCGCGACCCTCGCCGGCGTTGCCGGCCGTGCCGACCACCTCGCAGCCCTCGCGGCCGAGCAGCAGCTCGAGCCCCTCCCGCAGGGCCTGGTGGTCTTCGATCAGGACGAGGCGCAGGGACAAGACTACGTTTGTATCGGCACGAAGGCAGACTTCAACAGGCCGGTTCAATCTCCCGCAAAATCGGCCGGACCACAAGGTCGATCGAATGACCGCGACTAAGGTGTCCTGGCCTTGGCAAAGGACACGGAAAAGCTGATCAGGCAGCTCTCGCTGATCTCCTACCTGATGGCAGAGCGGCGTCCGGTGACCGCCGCGGAGATCCGCCGCGACGTGGAGGGCTACTCGGACATGACCGAGGACGCCTTCGCCAGACGTTTCTATGCGGACCGCGCCGAGCTCGACTCGCTCGGCATCCACCTGAGCGTCGACCGGCCCGCGGACGGTTTCTCCGAGCAGGAGAACTACTCGCTCGCGCCAGAGGCGTTCCACCTGCCGGCGATCGAGTTCACCGACGACGAGCGCGCCGCCCTCCAGACCGCGCTCACGCTGCTGGACGGCGAGTTCGCCTACGCGGAGCCGCTCCGGCTGGCGCTCCAGCAGATCACCTGGGGCCGCCCGAGCCCGCTGCGCTCGGACCTGCGGCAGACCATCGGCCTCGGCATCACCGCCTCGGCCGGCGGCGCCGAGCTCTCGAGCCGGCTGACCAAGATCGACACCGCGATCTACCGCCGCAAGCGGATCGAGTTCGAGTACTACACGATGCAGCGCGACGAGATCGGCCTGCGGAAGGTCGACCCCTACCACCTGCTGTTCGAGGGCGGGCAGTGGTACCTCGTCGGCCACTCGCACGAGAAGGGCGGGATACGCGTGTTCCGGCTGTCGCGCATCCGCGGCAAGGTCGCCTACGCCACCAAGGCCGAGCACGACTTCCAGCGCCCCGCCGGGTTCGACCCGCGCGCGTACGCCGGGCGCATCCCGTGGCAGCTCGGGGACACCGCCGGCACCGCCGAGATCTGGGTCTCCGACGAGGTGGCGTGGTACGTCGAGCGCCAGTTCGGCGCCTACGGCGAGCTGCGCGACGGGGTCTTCCACACCGACTACGCGATCCCGCGGCTCGTGATCTCGTGGGCGCTCGGCCTCGGCGAGCACGCCCGCATCCTCGGCCCGCCCGAGCTGGTCGAGGATGCGCGCGAGCGGATCGACCTGGTGATGGAGCAGCACCGCGGCGAGCCGCCGCCGCTCCGGCCCGCCCGCGAGCCGCGCCCCGCCGTGCCGGCGGA
>JBOGYU010000587.1:0-2927 GCA_050696935.1 Solirubrobacteraceae bacterium
CGCCAGCCCCGCAGCTCCTGGGTGGCGGCGATCGCCCGCGCGACGTCCCGCTCGGCGGCCTCGTCGCGCAGCGCGTCGTCGGGCTCCGGCCAGCGGTGGGCCATGATCAGGTCATCGGAGATGTGCGACCAGATCTCCTCGGTCACGAACGGGATCACCGGGTGCGCGAGCGCGAGCGTCTCCCGCAGCACGTGCAGGGCGAAGGCCGCCGCGGGCCCGTTGTCCTCGGCGTACAGGCGCGGCTTGACCATCTCCAGGTACCAGTCGCACAGCTCGTCGTAGACGAACGCGTACAGGCCGAGCGCGGCCGCGTGGAACTCGAAGGCGTCGATCGCGCGCGCCACCTCCGCCTTGGCGGCCTGGAGCCGCGAGAGGATCCAGCGGTCCTCGACCTCCTGCGGCTCCGCGGAGGGCTCCACTCCTCCGGGCACGCGGAGGAGCACGAGCCGGCTGGCGTTCCAGAGCTTGTTGGCGAGCTGGCTCCCCTGGGCGACCTTGTCCTCGTTGAAGCGCACGTCCTGGGTGGAGGACATGGCGAGCAGGCCGAAGCGGACGGCGTCGGCGCCGTAGGCGGGGAACTCGCCGCCCTCCTCGAAGACGGGGGGCCGGGGACCGCCGTCGATCAGGTCGCGCGGGTCGATCCCGGTGCCGAGCGACTTGGACATCCGCCGCCCGTCCGGCGCCTGGATGACCGAGTGCACGTACACGTCGGTGAACGGGATGTCGCCCGCGAACTCGATCCCGAGCATCACCATCCGGGCGACCCACAGGAACAGGATGTCGCGCGCGGTGAGCAGGACGTCGGTGGGATAGAACGCGCGCAGCGCCGCGGTGTCGTCGGGCCAGCCGAGCGTGGCGAACGGCCACAGGCCGGACGAGAACCAGGTGTCGAGGACATCGGGGTCGCGCTCCCAGCCGGGGCCGGACGGCGGCTCGATCCCCACGTAGCGCTCCTCGCCGCGGTACCAGACCGGGATCTGGTGGCCCCACCACAGCTGGCGCGAGATGCACCACGGCCGGATCCGCCCCATCCACTCGAAGTAGCGCCGCGCCTGCCCCTCGGGGTGGATGCGGACGCGGCCGTCGCGCACGGCGTCGATCGCCGGACCGGCCAGGTCGTCCATGCGCATGAACCACTGGAGCGAGACGAGCGGCTCGATCCGCTCGCCGGAGCGGTGCGAGTACGGCACGTTGTGGACGTACTGCTCGGTGCGGGCGATGCGGCCCTCGTCGTGGAGGGCCGCGACGACGGCGTCGCGGGCCTCCCCGACGGTCAGGCCGGCGAAGCGCTCGCCGGACGCCGCGGTCATCCGGCCGTCCTCGCCGACGACGGTGATCTCGTCCAGGCCGTGGGCGCGGCCGATCTCGAAGTCGTTGGGGTCGTGCCCCGGGGTGATCTTCAGCGCGCCGGTGCCGAACTCGGGCTTCACGTAGGGGTCGGCGAGGATCCGCAGGCGGCGGCCGACGAGCGGCAGGATCGCGGTCTCCCCGACCAGGCGGGTGTAGCGGTCGTCGTCGGGGTGCACGGCGATCGCCGTGTCGGCGAGCATCGTCTCCGGCCGCACGGTGGCGACGGTCACGGAGCCGTGCCCGCCGGCCAGCGGGTAGTCGACGTAGTAGAGGGTGTCGGTGACCTCGCGGTCCTCGACCTCGAGGTCGGAGATCGCCGAGTGGGAGCCCGGGTCCCAGTTGACCATGTAGTTGTCGCGGTAGATCAGGCCGCGGTGGTACAGGTCGACGAAGACCTTCATCACCGCTCTGACGTACTGCGGGTCGAGCGTGAAGCGCTCGTCCTCGTAGTCGCACGAGGCGCCGAGCCGCTTGTACTGCTCGATGATCGTGCCGCCGTACTGCTCGCGCCAGCGCCAGACGCGCTCCAGGAACGCCTCGCGACCGATCTGCTCGCGGCTCGTGCCCTCCGAGCGCAGCAGCCGCTCCACCTGGGTCTGGGTCCCGATCCCGGCGTGGTCGGTGCCGAGGATCCAGCGGGTGCGCTTCCCGCGCATGCGCGCGAGACGGATCAGCGTGTCCTGGATCGCGCCGTTGAGCGCGTGGCCCATGTGCAGGGCGCCCGTGACGTTCGGCGGCGGGATCGCGATCGAGTAGTTCTCTTCCGCCGTCCCGTCCGGCTCGGGATGGAAGAGCCCGGACGCCTCCCAGCGCGCGAAGACGCGCGGCTCGGCCTCCGCGGGGTCGTAGCGGGTGCGCTGCTCGAGCTCGGCGGTCATCGGGCGGTGGAGTCTAGATCGCGACCCCGCGCGCGTGGGAGTTACACTTCGACAGGTGATGTCACAGCGTCACGCTACTGACGAAGACGGCCGGCTGCTCGACGCCGCTCGGGCGAGCATCCTGGCGGTGGGCGTGCGGCGGACGACGGTGACGGACGTCGCGCGGCGGGCCGGCGTGAGCCGGATGACGCTGTACCGGCGGTTCCCCGACCTCGAGGCGCTGCTGTCGGCCCTGATGACGCACGAGTTCGGCCGGCTGGTGGCCGAGGCGCGCGAGCGGGCCGAGGGCGGGACGGTCCGGGAGCGGGTGGTGGCGATGGTCGTCGGCGGCTCGCGGGCGCTGGCCTCGGACGCGCTCTTCGCGCGCCTGCTCGACGTCGATCCCGAGCTGCTGCTCCCGTACGTGACCGTCCGGCTCGGGGGGATGCAGCGGATGGCGGTCGCCGCGGCGGCGGAGGTGCTGGCCGGGGCCGACGGGTCGGTGCGGACCGACGCGCCGCCGGAGGTCCTGTCCGCCGCGATCGAGCTGATGGCGCGCGGGTTCGTGCTTGCCGCGCGCGGGGAGCTGGAGCCGGCGCTCGACCCGTGGGCCGAGCTGGGCCGCGCCGTCGACGGGTACCTGCGGCCATGAGCGCGTCGCTGAACGAGGCGCGCCGCGCCGCCGACCTCGACCGGCTCGCCGGCGGCGAGGCGGTGGAC
>JBOGYU010000588.1:0-2926 GCA_050696935.1 Solirubrobacteraceae bacterium
CGGCCGGTACCACGTACATGCGCTTGATCTCGCCCACCTCGCCGTCCAGCCGGCGCACGCCGCCGCCCGCGACCGCCCGCCCGCCCTCGCGCACCACCACGTACACGCCGTCCGGCGGGCCCATCTCGCCGGGGCCGACGGTCGACGTCCGGTCGGGCGTGAGCGGCCCGTAGGCGCCGGCGATCTCCGCCTCCATCGCGGCCAGCAGCTCGCGGGCGACGGGGTCGTCGCCGTCCGCGCGGACGATCTCGATCGGATCCATCTGCCTATTGTCTCCGGCCATGCGCGTGTGCCTGATGATCGAGGGCCAGGAGGGCGTCACCTGGGAGCAGTGGCGCGCCCTGGCGACCACCGCGGAGGCCGCCGGCTTCGAGGCGCTGTTCCGCTCGGACCACTACATGTCGCTCGACGGCTCGTCCGCCGGCGGGTCGCTCGACGCGTGGGGGACGCTCAACGCCCTCGCGGCGCTCACCAGCACCCTGCGCCTCGGGACGCTCGTCTCGCCCGCCACGTTCCGGCACCCGTCCGTGCTCGCGCGCGAGGTCGTCACCGCCGACCACGTGTCCGGCGGCCGGGTGGAGCTCGGCCTCGGCGCCGGCTGGCACGAGCGCGAGCACGCCGCCCACGGCTTCCCGTTCGAGACCGTCCGCGAGCGGTTCGACCGCCTCGCCGAGCAGCTGGAGATCGTCCGCCGCTCGTGGGAGCCGGGGCCGTTCGACTTCGCGGGCCGGCTGTACCGGCTCGAGCAGGCGGACCCCCTCCCGAAGCCGGTGGCCCGGCCGCCGATCATCATCGGCGGCGGCGCCGGTCCCCGGAGCGTGGCGCTCGCCGCCCGCTGGGCCGACGAGTACAACACGATCTTCGCGACGCCCGAGCAGTGCCGCGAGCGGCGCGAGCGCGTCGCCGCCGCGTGCGCCGAGGCCGGCCGCGAGCCGATCCCGTTCTCGCTCATGACCGGCTTCGCGATCGCCGGCGACCACGCCGCCCGCCTGCACCCGGCTCCAGGCTGGCTGACGGGCACGCTGCGCGAGATCGTCGCCCAACTCCACGAGCTCGAACAGGCCGGCGTCGAGCGGGTCATGCTCCAGCACCTGGTCCACGACGACCTCGAGACGGTCGAGCTGATCGGCCGCGAGGTCGTCCCGGAGGTCGCCTAGGTGGCCCGCGACTGGCACCACCTCTTCATCACGGACGGAGCGGCGGCGCTCCCCGAGGACGCGCCCGACCCGGGCGCCCCCGAGCGCCGCCGCGGCTTCCTCGGCCGCCTGCGCGAATCCATGCGCAAGACCCGCGAGGCGCTCGCCGCCGAGGTGCAGGCGACGCTCTTCGAGGGCGACCTCGACGAGGCCACCTGGGAGCGGTTGGAGGAGGCGCTGATCTACGCCGACGTCGGCGCGCGCACCACCGCCGAGGTGGTCGAGCGGCTCGAGCGCGAGGCGGAGGCCGGCGACCTCGCCGGCGGCGAGGCGCTCACGGGCCGCCTCGCCGAGCTGCTCGCCGAACTCGCCCGCACCGGGGACGACACGATCGACATCCGACCCGACCCGGCGGTGATCCTCGTCGTCGGCGTCAACGGCACCGGCAAGACGACCACGATCGGCAAGCTCGCCTGGCACCTGCGCCACACGCTCGGCCAGCGGGTCGTGGTCGGCGCCGCCGACACCTTCAGGGCCGCCGCCGTCGAGCAGCTCGAGCGCTGGGCCGAGCGCGCCGACGTCGATCTCGTCAAGGGCCCCGAGGGCTCGGACCCCGGCGCGGTCGCCTTCGATGCGGTCGCCCGCGGCCGGGAGCGGGGCGCCGACGTGGTGATCGTCGACACGGCTGGCCGCCTCCACACCCAGCACAACCTGATGGAGGAGCTGACCAAGGTCCGCCGCGTGATCTCCAAGCAGATGCCAGACGCCCCGCACGAGACGCTGATGACGGTCGACGCCACGACGGGCCAGAACGGCGTCCGCCAGGCCAAGCTGTTCGGCGAGGCCGTCGGCGTCACCGGCATCGTGCTCACCAAGCTCGACGGCACCGCCAAGGGAGGCATCGCGCTCGCGATCGCCAACGAGCTCGGGATCCCGGTCAAGCTGATCGGCATCGGCGAGCAGCTCCAGGACCTCCGGCCGTTCGACGCCGACGACTTCGCGCGCGCGCTGCTGACCGCCTGAGCAAGCAGCGCCAAAACGCTTGCGATGGCGCTACTTTGGCGCTACTCTCGCGGTCGATGCGCAGTGTCCAGATCAAGAACGTGCCGGACGACGTCCACACCGTCCTCCGGCGTCGCGCGGCCGGTGCCGGCCAATCCCTGCAGGAGTACCTCCTCGGGCGCCTCGTGGACGAGGCGCGGCAGCCGACGCTCGACGAGGTGCTCGAGCGCGCCGGCGGCCGCGCCGGCGGCTCCGTGCCGCTGGCGTTCGCCGCGGACGTCGTCCGGGACGACCGCGAGCGGTCGTGATCGTCGTCGATGCGTCGGTGCTCGCGCCGGCCGTCGCCGACGACGGAGATGACGGCGATCGTGCCCGGGCTCGGCTGCACGGCGAGCGCCTCGTGGCCCCAGCGCTCGTCGACCTCGAGGTCACGTCGGTGCTGCGGCGTGCCGCCCTTGGCGGCCGGCTCGACCCCAGGCGGGCAGCCCAGGCGCTGGCGGATCTCCGGGCGCTGCCCCTCGCCCGTGCTGCGCACCCTCCGCTGCTGGACCGGATCTGGGAGCTGCGCGAGAACGTCACCGCCTATGACGGCGCGTACGTGGCCCTTGCCGAGGCCATGCGGGCGCCCCTGATCACGGCCGACGGTCGCCTCGCCGCCGCGCCGGGCCTGCGGTGCGCGATCGAGGTGCTCGCCTGATCGCCTGACCCGACCGGCAGGATCGGTGCCAGGACATCGATGCCTAGAGCGGCCGCCGGCCGCGCCCGCCCTCGCGGGCGCGGGCGGCCGC
>JBOGYU010000589.1:0-2919 GCA_050696935.1 Solirubrobacteraceae bacterium
GCGCGCTCCGCCTGGCGCCGGCGCTGCGCCCCGACGGCCTGGCTGGCGGGATCCTGCTCCACGACGGCCAGGTCGACGACGCGCGCCATACGGTCACGCTCGCTCGGACCGCGGCACGCCACGGCGCCGTGCTCGCACCGAGCGCCCGCGCGACCGGGTTCCTGCGGGCCGGGGAGCGCATCAGCGGCGTCCGCGTGCGCGACCTCGAGTCCGCGCGCGAGATCGATGTGCGCGGGCGGATCGTCCTCAACGCCGCCGGCGTCTGGACCGACGAGCTGCAGTCGCTGCTGGGAGGACGGGGGCGATTCCGCGTGCGGGCGTCCAAGGGCGTGCACCTGGTCGTTCCGCGCGACCGCATCCAGGCCGACGCCGGGCTGCTGCTGCGAACCCCGACGAGCGTGCTGTTCGTCATCCCCTGGGGCTGGCGGTGGCTGATCGGCACCACCGACACCGACTGGAACCTGGATCTCGCTCACCCCGCCGCCACGCGCGCGGACATCGACTACCTCCTCGAGCGTGTCAACCGCATCCTGCGATCGCCACTCACCACGGACGACGTCACCGGGGTATACGCCGGGCTGCGGCCGCTGCTCGCCGGTGAGACCGACGAGACCAGCCGCCTCAGCCGCGAGCACAGCGTCGCCTCGCCCGCGCCGGGACTGGTGGCCGTCGCGGGCGGCAAGTACACGACCTACCGGATCATGGCCCGCGACGCGGCCGATGCTGCCGTCCGCGGGATGGACCTCACGGTGGCGCCGTCATGCACGGAGCAGCTGCCGCTGATCGGCGCCGACGGCTGGCGCGGGCTGATGAACGCGCGCGAGCGGATGGCGGACGGCGCCGGGTTGCATGTCGCACGCATCGAGCACCTGCTGCAGCGCTTCGGCTCCGAGACGGCCGCCCTGCTCGACCTGATGCAAGAGCGCCCGGAGCTGGCCGAGCCGATCGACGGCGCGGAGACCTATCTCCGCGCCGAGGCGCTGTGGGCTGTCACGCACGAGGGCGCGCTGCACCTCGACGACGTGCTGACCCGGCGGACCCGGATCTCGATCGAGACCTGGGATCGCGGCCTCGCTGCGGCCGAGCCGGCGGCGCGACTGATGGCGGAGGCGCTCGACTGGGACGACGGCGACGTGAGGCGCGAGGTCGAGCACTACCGAGCGCGCGTTGAAGCGGAACGCCGGTCGCAGGCGGAGCCGAGCGACGAGACCGCCGACTCAGCGCGCCTGGCGGCGCCCGATTCTCGGCTGGCGGCGTGCTGATGCTGCTGGCCATCGACCAGGGGACGACGGGGACGACCTGCCTGGTGTTCGACCTGCAGGGCGAGCTGATCGGGCGTGCCTACCGCGAGTTCTCCCAGCACTTCCCGCCGCCGGGGTGGGTGGAGCACGACGCGGCGGAGATCTGGGACGTCTCGCATGCGGTGGCCGGAGAGGCCCTCGGCGACGCCGGCGTCCGGCCCGGCGAGCTGGACGCGGTGGGGATCACCAACCAGCGCGAGACCGTCGTCTGCTGGGACCCGGCGACGGGCGAGCCGCTGCACCGCGCGCTGGTCTGGCAGGATCGCCGCACGGCGGCGCGCTGCGATGAGCTGCGCGCGAGCGGGGAGGAGCCGGCCATCCGCGTCAAGACCGGGCTCGTGCTCGACCCCTACTTCTCGGCGACGAAGATGGAGTGGCTGCTGCGCAACGTCGACGGCCTCGCCCAGCGCGCGCGGGAGGGCCGGGCGGTGCTGGGGACGATCGACTCCTGGCTGCTGTTCAAGCCCTGCGGCGAGCACGCCACCGAGGCGACGAACGCGTCGCGGACGATGCTGCTGGACATCTCCAGCGGCCGCTGGGACCCGCAGCTGCTGGAGCTGTTCGGCGTGCCCGAGCGCGCGCTGCCGGACGTGCGGCCGAGCTGCGGCGAGCTGGGGCGCACGCGGCCGGACGCCTTCCACGGGCACGACGTGCCGGTCGCGGGCGCCGCCGGCGACCAGCAGGCGGCGCTGTTCGGCCAGCGCTGCCTGGAGCCCGGGCTGGGCAAGAACACGTACGGCACCGGCTCGTTCGTGCTGATGAACCACGGCACGCGGATGCCGCGCGCGCCCGACGGGCTGCTCTCGACCGTCGCCTGGCAGTTCGGCCGCCAGACCACCTACGCGCTCGAGGCGGCGATCTTCGTCACCGGCGCCGCGGTGCAGTGGCTGCGCGACGGGCTCGGGATCATCGACGTCGCGGGCCAGGCGGAGGAGCTGGCGCGCTCGCTGGACTCCAACGACGGCATCTACTTCGTGCCGGCGCTGACCGGCCTCGGCTCGCCGCACTGGGACCCGTACGCGCGCGGGACGATCGTCGGGCTCACCCGCGGCGCCGGCCGCGCCCACCTGGCGCGCGCGGCGCTGGAGGCGATGGCCTACCAGGCGGTCGACGCCATCCGGGCGATGGAGCGCACCGCGACCGAGCCGCTTGCGGAGCTGCGCGCCGACGGCGGCGCGACGGTCAACCGCTGGCTGATGCAGTTCCAGGCCGACGTCATCGGCGTCCCGGTCGTCGTGCCCGAGGTGCCCGAGACGACCGCGCTCGGCGCGGCGCTGCTGGCCGGCGTCGGCGCCGGGCTGCTCACGCTCGACCAGGTGCGCACGCTCGGCGACGAGCGCGCGCGCTACGAGCCGCGGATGGGCGAGGACGAGCGGGAGGCGCTGCTCGACGGCTGGCACCGCGCCGTCGATCGATCACGAAGCGAATAAAGGAGAGGAGCGAATGGCGGAGATCCAGTTCAAGGAGATCACCAAGCGCTATCCGGACGGCTTCGAGGCCGTCAAGAGCATCGACCTCGACATCGGCGACGGGGAGTTCATGATCCTCGTCGGCCCGTCCGGGTGCGGGAAGTCCACCGCGCTGCGGATGATCGCCGGGCTGGAGGACATCACCGAGG
>JBOGYU010000590.1:0-2915 GCA_050696935.1 Solirubrobacteraceae bacterium
AGCGTGTCCCCGCCCCGCGCCCGCAGCAGCTCGGCGGCGCCCGCCATCGTGTCGTTGACCAGCGCGCCGGCCAGCGCGGCCGGCATCCCACGGCGCACCGCGGCGTCCACCTGCGCCTCCACGAGCAGCGCCCAATAGGCCGGCCCGACCCCGGAGCAGGCGCCGGCGACCGCCATCAGCCGCTCCGGCACGTCCACGACCGTGCCGACGCGCGCGAACAGCTCCCGCACGCGCTCGCGCAGCCCCTCGTCGAACTGGGCGTCGGGCTCGGCGAAGGCGAGCACGCCCCGCCCGACCTCCACCGGCGTGTTGGGCACGATCCGGAACACGGGGACGCCCGGGTATGCGGCGCGCACGTCGGCCTGGGAGGTGCTGGCGAGCAGCGAGACCACCGCCTTCGCCGAGCCGGCGGCCTCCCACGCGACTTCCTGCAGCTGGGCGGGCTTGTGCGCGAGCACGACCAGGTCGGCGCGCTCGGCCAGCTCCCCGTTGGACGCGACCGCCTCGCCGCCGAGCTCCTGCGCCAGGGCGGCGGCGCGCCCCGATCCGGAGTCCGTGCACAGCACGGGGTCACCCCACCCCCGGGCGAGCGCCCGAGCCA
This sequence comes from Solirubrobacteraceae bacterium, assembly GCA_050696935.1. GTDB lineage: Bacteria > Actinomycetota > Thermoleophilia > Solirubrobacterales > Solirubrobacteraceae > DASSUW01. The sequence goes on from JBOGYU010000590.1 coordinate 602, forward strand.
TGTTCCCGGCGCCGATGAAGCCGACCTGCATGCCGGCGAAGGATACGGACCCGGGGCTCAGCGCCCGCGGCGCAGCTCGCGACTCAGGCCGATGAGGCACCCGGTGACGATCGCAAGAAACGCCACGCCATAGAAGGCGGCGACGCTCCAGCCGCCTTCCCGAGTGGCGATCGCTGGGATCACTTGCGCATCGTCACGCGCACTCCGCACATCGCCCGACCGCGCGTGAATTGACACGAAGTCGTTACGACTGGTTGAAGAAGCCCTTCTCGATCAGCCGGGCGCGCTCCTCCGCGGAGACCTCGACGTTGCGCGGCGTGAGCAGGAACACCTTGTCGGCGATCCGCTGCATGCCGCCGTCGAGCGCATAGGTGAGGCCGGAGGCGAAGTCGATCAGGCGCTTGGAGAGGTCCGTCTCGGACCCCTGGAGGTTGATGATGACCGGGATCGAGTCCTTGAACTTGTCCGCGACGTCCTGGGCGTCGTTGAAGGACTTGGGGATCACGAGGTGCACGCGGACGTCCCCGCGGCCGTTGGCGGCGCGGGGCCCGCTCCCGCCGACCGAGCGCAGGACGGTCGTGCGCCGCTCGGACTCCGGGTCGTCGGCGAAGATGTCGTCGATGTCGTCCCGGCGGCGGCGGGACGACAGCCGGCGGACGTTCGGCCGCTCGCGATAGCGGCTCTCGAGCTCCTCCTCGGGCTCGCGGTAGTCCAGCGGCTCCTCCTCGTAGGAGTCGCGGTCCTCGGCCAGGCCGAAGTAGACGAGGGTGCGGTGCCAGGTGTCGCGGAAGGCCATGCGCTGGGTTGGGTTCGCGCCGGGACGCGGTTTCCCTGCTCCGAGGCAGTTTACGCGTACAGGCTCGTTCCCAATCGCACGATCGTCGCGCCCTCTTCGGCCGCGACCCGGTAGTCCTGCGACGTGCCCATGGAGAGATGCCGCAGGCCGTGCTCGCGCGCCAGCTCGCGCAGGGCGGCGAAGTGGGGGCGGCTGGCCTCGGGATCGGTGGTGAACGGCGGCATCGTCATCAGGCCCGCCACCCGCACCGGGCAGCGGGCGATGAACGCGGCCAGCTCGGTCGGCGGGATGCCCGCCTTGCCCTCCTCCCCGGCCACGTCGACCTCCACGAGCACCTCGGTCTCGGGCGTGCCGTGGCGCTCGAGCTGGCGCAGCGCGGAGTCGGAGGCCACCGAGTGGATCAGCTCAACGTGCGGGAGCAGGACCTTCACCTTGCGGCTCTGGAGCCGGCCGATGAAGTGCCAGCGGAAGACCCCGGGATACGCCGCGGCCTTGGCCTCGAGGTCCTGCGCGCGGTTATCGCCGACCAGCGTGACGCCGGCCTCGGCGAGCACCCCCAGCTCCTCGAGCGGGACGTACTTGACCGCGGCGAGCACCTCGACGCCGGGCGGGAGCTCCGCCCGCACCCGGGCCAGGTTCTCGCGCACGCGGCCCGCGTCCAGGCCGGTGATCAGACCCGCCACACGACCCCCGCCTGCCGGCCCGTGACGCCGCCGTCCCGGCGGTGGGAGAAGAACAGGCCGAACCAGCACATCGTGCAGAGCGCGACGTCGTGGACCTCGGCGACCCCCGCCTCGTCCAGCTTGGCGCGGGCGATCGCCGGGAGGTGGAGGTTGCGCTCGCCGCGCCGGGCGCGGTAGCCCTCGAACGCCGCGTGGACCCCCTCGCCGACCTCGTAGCAGCAGCCGCGCGCGCCCGGGCCAATCAGGGCGGTCACCGGCCCCTCGCCGCCCAGGTCGCGCACCGCTGCGACGCCCTGGGCGAGGATCCCCGCCGCCATCCCCCGCCAGCCGGCGTGGATCGCGGCGACGGCGCCGTCGGCCGCAAGGAGCACCGGCATGCAGTCCGCCACGAAGACCAGGGCCGGATGGCCGCGCAGGGCGGTCGCCTGGCCGTCCTCCTCGGCGGGAGGCCGCGCCGGGCCGGGCGGCTCGGTCGCGCGGCGCACCGTGGCGCCGTGGACCTGGCGCCCGTACAGGAAGCGCTCGCGCGGGCAGCCGGTGGCGATGGCCACGCGGGCGCGGTTCTCGTCCACGTTGGCGCCCTCGTCGGCGGTCAGCCGCCCGAGGTTCAGCGACGCGAAGGGGCCGCCGGAGACCCCGCCCCGCCGCCCCGTGAACAGCGCACGCGCCCCCGGCAGGTCGGCTGCGATGTGGTCGCCCTCCCAGCGGAAGGGCGCGCGCGGCTCGGGCAGGGTGGCGGTCGCCATCGCGGGAGATGCTACGAGCCCGCCGCCGGATGGCGGCGGGCGGCGCCGACCGCCGCGAGCCCGGCCGCGAGCTGCGCCTCGCGCGTGGG
>JBOGYU010000591.1:0-2908 GCA_050696935.1 Solirubrobacteraceae bacterium
CCCCACGGCGGAGTCGATGATGCTCTTCGGTTTGATCGCCATGCGGATCGTGGTGCCCGCGCGGCGCGCGGGCTACACGGCCATGGCGGGCGCCGGGAGCAGCACCGCGTCGCCGCAGGCGATGGCGATCGCCTCCGAGGCGGAGATGCGCTCCACGAGCGCGCCGTCGACCAGCCGCAGCTCCCCCCACGCGCGGCCCAGGGCGGGCTCCGAGGCGAAGTCGAGCAGCAGCTCGTCGAGGAGGGGCTCCTGAGCCCGCTCCCACGCGGCCGCGACCTCCTCCAGGACCTCAGGCGGCGGGCCGAAGGGCGGGTCGAGCGAGAGATGGGAGCGGGACATCAGGGCTGTGGTCGGATCTTCAGGAAGGGACACGCTGCACTCCGTTCATCGGCGCGCGCCCCGCCGCGGCTCATGGGGTGCGGACCCCAGAACCACAACCGGCGCCCGCTCGATCCAATGCGGACGCCGGTCCCCTCCCCGTCTCGGAGGACGGAAGGCACCCATCCCAACGCGCGAGGGGCGGTGAGGTTGGAGAGTCCTCAGAGACCGGCGGGATGGCGGGCGACGAACCCGCTCGTGGAGCGCGTCGCGTTCTGCCAGCGCGAGCCGGTCACCTGGCGGCCGGAGGTGTCGAACCGGATTCCGGCCACCTCCATGAACACGTGCCCCGGGTTGGTCCAGATGGTGACCCACTTGCCGCGCCCGGGCTCGCCCCACTGCATCAGCGGGCCGGAGGCCAGCGGCCCCTCCAGCAGCCCCGCCGCGGCCAGGGCGAAGGAGACCGAGCCGGAGCAGTCGTAGCCGTTGTCCTTCCAGCGGCCGTGGCCGCCGCCCCACTTGTACGGGGAGCGCGCGATGATGTTGCCGGACTCGATGATCTGCTTGACCTCCTCCGGCGCCTCCAGAGGCGGCAGCGCGACGCCGTTGCCGAGCGCGGTCGCCTTCGCGACGTCCGTGCCGCCGCCCCGCACGCGCTGACGGGGCGTGCCGGCCGAGGCGGGCCGGGTGGGCCGCGGGCCGACCTCCTCGAGGCCGGGGTCGGTCACCGGCGCCGCGTCCGCCCCCGTGTCGCCCGCGACCGGCTCGACCACCTTGCCGCGCATCTCGGGCAGCGGCGGAAGCTGCGTCTCAGTACCTAAAGGGTCAGTCCCTTTAGGTACGGGCGCGGCCTCGCGACCCGACGCGCTCAGGGCGAGCGCGCCGGTGACCGCGGCGGCGACCAGGACGAGCAGGATCGCGCGTCGCATCCAGCGAGTATGGCGATTCCGAGTCAGCGGGCCTGCCAGAAGCTCGTGCGCGCCATCGCCCCGTCCTTGCTCATCCCGATGTGGATGTGGTCCTTGTGGGCGGTGGTGCGGTCGACGCCCCGGCGGCGCTTGCCGCGGCGCGTGTAGCAGGGGCTGTATGGCCGGAAGTTCGCCATCCCGGCGCCCCAGTATCCGCAGTCCCAGATCAGCTCCTGCACGCCCATGCGGCGCGCGAGCGCCTGCGGATTGCCGCGCCGGTCGGGCGCGAGCAGCAGCCGGAAGAGCCCGTCGGCGGCGCGCTGGTCGGCGCGCACGGAGGCGTCCAGGTGCCAGTCGATCGCACGGTTCTCGGCGTGCAGCGAGGCCGACTTGCGACCCCACTTCTCGCACCGGTAGGAGCCCCAGAAGACGCCATGCATGTTGGCCTGGAGCCACTGGGTGAGCGCCACGACGCCGGGGCGCGTGCGCTTTCTGCACTTCGTCGCGCGGTCGTAGACCGAGTACTCGATCGGCTCGTCCGCCAGCCGGTCGGCGGGGTTGCCGGCCACCGGCGGCAGCGGCTCGGGGAGCTTGGGATAGGCGTGCGCGCTCGGGGCGAGCAGCGCGAGCAGGATGAGAGGGAGGACGAGACGCATCCTCCCTCTGCATCGGACAGCCCCGGCGGGGCTTGAGCGTCACGGCCCCGCCGGCACCCCCAGCCCTCGCAGCAGCTCCATCGGCAGCGGGAAGAGCACCGTCGTGTTCTGGTTGACGCCGATGTCGCCCACCGTCTGCAGGTAGCGGAGCTGCAGGCCCGCGGGGTTCCGCGAGATCACCTCGGACGCCTCGAAGATCTTCTGCGAGGCCTGGAACTCGCCCTCGGCGTTGATCACCCGCGCCCGCCGGTTGCGCTCGGCCTCCGCCTGCCGGGCCATCGCCCGCTGCATGTCGCTCGGGATCTCGACGTCCTTGATCTCCACGACCGAGACCTTGATCCCCCACGGCTCGGTCTGGTCGTCGATGATCTTCTGCAGGTCCTCGTTGAGCCGCTCGCGCTCGGCGAGCAGCGTGTCGAGGTCCGCCTTGCCGAGGACGGAGCGCAGCGTCGTCTGGGAGATCTGCGAGGTGGCCTGCAGGAACTCCTCCACGTTGACCACCGAGTCGACCGGGTTCACGACCCGGAAGTAGGCCACCGCGTTCACGCTCGCCGGCACATTGTCGTGCGTGATGATCTCCTGCGGCGGGATGTTCAGCGTGACCGTCCGCAGGTCCACGCGGACCATGCGGTCGATCACCGGGATCAGCAGGATCAGGCCGGGGCCCTTGGCCCCCAGCAGCCGCCCGAGGCGGAACACCACCCCGCGCTCGTACTCACGCAGCACGCGAATCGCGGCCGCCAGCAGGATGAGGATCACCACCGCCAGTGCGATCAGCACACCAAGGAAGACACTCATGTCGGCTCCTTCTCGTCGGGTTCCACGATCAGCGTCAGCCCGTCCACGCTCCGCACGCGCACGCGCGCGCCGGCCGGGAGGGCGGCATCGCCGGCGGCGCGGGCACGCCACAGCTCGCCGAACACCTGCACCTGGCCGAGCGGGTCGAGCGGCTCGCGCACCGCGCCGGTGTGGCCCACCAGGTCCTGCGGGCCGCCGCGCGGCGGCGCCCGGCGCGCGCGCGTGGCC
>JBOGYU010000592.1:0-2908 GCA_050696935.1 Solirubrobacteraceae bacterium
GCCCGGGCACGAGTCGCGCGAGCGCGCCGACCGCCGCCAGGTCGGCGTCCTCCTCGAGGGCCGCGTCGCCGGGCGCGCCCTTGGCCAGCGGCGCCTGGCCCGCCCCGTCCTGCTGGACGACGTGCGCGACCTCGTGGGCGATCAGCGCCTGCCCGACGAGCGTGCCGGGCTGGTACTCGCCGGGGGCGAACGCGATGTCCTCGCCCACCGTGAACGCCCTCGCGCCGAGCGACTGCGCCGCCCGGCCGGCGTCGGAGCCGGTATGGACCTGCACGCCGCTCAGGTCGCGCCCCATCGCCGCGCCGAGCGCGCCTCCCAGCTCCCCCGGCAGCCCGGCGCCGCGCCCGAGCGCCGACCGCCGGAGACGAGTCGGGTCCGCCGGCGTGCGGGCGACCGACTCCTCGCCGGCGCCCTCGAGCTCCTCGGCCTCCGCTCCACCGCCGCCCGCGGTCAGCGCCCGCAGGTCGCCGGCCAGCGCGCGCTCGAGCTTGCCCTGGGCGAGCGCCATCAGCTCCGCCGCCGAGCCGGCGCTCTCCAGGCGCAGGCCCGCCCCGCGCGCCGCGTGCTCCAGCCCCGCCACGTCGAGCGCCTCCAGCTGCGCCAGCCAGTCGGCGACGACCGGCTCCGCGTACGCGCCCCAGGGCGTGCCGCCGAGCGCGGCGCGCGCCGTCTCCAGCAGCGCGGGCCGCGCCTGGTCGAGGAAGTCCGAGCGGCGCATCTGATTCGGCCCGGGTGTCGCCTCGTCGGCGACGATCAGGCCGGTCCCGGGCGCCGCCGCCGCACCGGCGGCCTCGGCCACGTGCGCCGAGCCGCCATCGCTCCCGCCGAGTTCGCGCGCTACGGCGGCGTTCCCGGCGGAGCGCTGGAGCGCCAGCACCTGGGCCGGGTGCAGCGTCCCGCCGCGGACGGGCAGCGGCACGGGTGCCGGAGCCGGCCCGACCGGACCTGCCGCGTCGGGCGGCTGAACCGCGCGCTCGTCCTCATACGACGGTCCGGACACCGCGGGCCGATCGTACGCGGCCTCCCGGCCCCGGCGCAAACGAGGGACGCCGGGAGGGGCTCAGACCCCTCGAGTCCCCTGAAGGGAGCAGTCCCCGGTTTCGGTGAACGTGGCAACCTCCGGCGCGGGTGGTGGCAGATGTGGTACCGGCTGCCGCTGGTCGTGGACAGCGCCGGGCACTTCTTGCCCGAGGAGGCTCCCGATTTCGTGGCCGAGCGCATCCGCGCCCTGTGCGGCTGATCACCTGGAACGTCAACCGCCGGTTGCGGCAGCTGGCGGCCCAGGCGGCCGCGCTGGCGGAGCGGGAGCCGGACGTGGTCGCGCTCCAGGAGGTCACGGCGCGGACGTGGCCGCTGTGGCACGCCGCGCTCGAGACGATCGGCCTCCCCCACGCCGCCTGCTCGCTCGACGGCGCCGATCCGGCGCGAGAGCCGATCGGTCGCCGCCGCACGGGAGTGCTGATCGCGGCGCGCGAGCCGCTCCGGCCGGCCGCGCCCCTCGCCGTCCCCTGGCCGGAGACGACGATCGCGGCCACCCACGGGGGCATCGTGCTCCACGTGGTGCACGTCCCGAACGCCGCGAACGGGTGGGTCAAGCCGGCCACGCTCGCGGCGCTGCGGGCCGGGCTGGCGGCGACCGCCGGGCCGCGCGTGCTGTGCGGTGACCTCAACACGCCGCGACGCGAGCTGCCGGACGGGACGGTCGTCTCCTTCGCGCGCGACTCGCGCGGCCGCCTGCGGCCCGAGCGCGGCGACCGGTGGGACTCCGCCGAGCTCGGCGTCGTCCCGGGACTGCGCGACCTCGGCTTCGCCGACGCCTTCCGTGTCGTGCACGGCTACGAGCGGCGCGAGCCGAGCTGGACCTTCGACCGCATCGCCGGCCACGGCGGCGGCTGGCGCCTGGACCACGTCTTCGTCTCGGCCGAGCTGACCGTGACCGCCGCCGCCTACCGCCACGAGTGGCGGCAGGCGGACCTCAGCGACCACTCCACCCTCGAGGCGGATCTGGTCTCCGGCTGACCGGCGTGGCTGGGGGTCGGCCCGCCCGGTCACAGGATCGTCGTTTGCGACGTCTTCTCCTTGGGCGGCCTGGGGAGGGTGGCGCAGCCGCGGGCGGCGTGGGTACGGGCTACCGTGCGACGTCGCGATCGGAGACCGGTCCCGCACGGCGTCCGCGGTCTCCGCGGGGGCGCCCGGCCGGGACCTATCTCAACGATCGCTGCGCTCCGCGCTCCAGGGCTCGCGCTGACTGGCACCAGCAGTCTGCTACGGGCGCGGCTTGCCGATCGAGTTTCGCTTGATGTCCACGGCGTCGAACCCGGTGGCCTTCCATCGCTCCGTCTTGCCCGACGAATTCGGCGCGTAGCCCCTGATGACGGCGTTCTTGAACGTGACGACGACCCAGCTGTTCTTGCCGGTGACCGACTGGACCTCGATGCTGGCGATACGGGCCTTGCTGTCGGACATGCGCTTTAGCTCATCCGAGTGCTTGCCCTTGGTGGTCGTCACGGTGAGGTCATCGGCGTCGGCCTTCTTGCCGATCCAGTCGGCGATGTTGCTCTCGGTGATCTCGATAGGACCGAGCTTCCCGAGCCGCGGAGCCGTGTGCGACCGAGCCTCGCCCGGTTCGCGGCTGCGGTCGTAATAGCGCTGAGACATCGCCTTCAGGCGACCAGACCTCAACCGCGCAGTAGCGATTTGCGCGGCCGCGGCCCTCTTCCCCGGGGCGAAGCGATAGCGTGCGTCGACCCACGGCTAGAGAGCGCCTACCGCGCCACCGTGCGCGCGCTGCGTCCCGCTTCCAGCCCCCAGCTGACGATCCGCTCGGGATGGACCCGGATCAGCGGCGTCGGCAGCGCAATCGCCTCGCCACGCCCGCGGACCTCGATCCCGCGCGGACGCCACGGGT
>JBOGYU010000593.1:0-2898 GCA_050696935.1 Solirubrobacteraceae bacterium
GCGCACCCCCGACGTCGGCTCGGCCAGCACCGGCCAGCCGGTGGCCGCCGCGAACCGTCCGGCCACGCGGGGGCGGACGCCGGCGCCCCATCCCGCGACGAGCATGCCCCGGGGCGTCGATCGCACCGCCTCGGTCAGCGCCTCGACCACGGCCGGGGCGGGTGCTGCCGCCGCGGTCGCGACGGTCGTCCATGGGCGCCCGTCGGTGCGTCCGGGCGCTTCCACCAGCGCCGCGCCCGTCGGCACCAGCGGTTCCCGGAACGCCAGGTTGAGGTGAACCGGTCCCGCGGGCGGCCCCGTGGCCTCGGCCACCGCCCTAGCGGCCACCGAGCGCCAGGCGTTACCGGCGCCGGGCCGGTCCTCGGGCACGCCCACGTCGCACGACCACGCGACCGCGCCGCCGTAGAGGCCGACCTGGTCGACGGTCTGGCCCGCGCCGGTGTCGCGCAGCTCGGGTGGCCGGTCGGCGGTGCACACGACCAACGGGACCCGGGCGTGGTACGCCTCCAGCACCGCCGGGTGGAAGTTGGCGGTGGCCGTGCCCGAGGTGCCCAGGACGATCGCCGGCCGCCGCGACGCGTTCGCCGCGCCGAGGGCGAAGTACGCGCCGGAGCGCTCGTCCAGGTGGACGTGCAGGCGGATGCGCTGGTCGCGGGCGAGGGCGAGGGCCAGCGGCGTGGACCGCGACCCGGGCGAGAGGCAGGCCTGCGTGACCCCCGCCCGCGCCCACTCGTCCACCATCGCCCGGGCGAACGCGGTGGCGGCGTCGCGGCTCACGGGGCTCCCACGGAGCGGCCATGAGCCTGATCTTCGTCCCCGGGTTCACGCAGACGGCGCGCTCGTGGGCGCCGGTCCTGGATCGGCTGGCACCCGGCACCGACCTCGTCGCCCTCGACGTGCCCTCCACGCTCGGGTTCGCGGAGACGGCCGCGGCGCTGGGAGGGACGGGCGGGCCGGGCGACTACGTCGGCTACTCGATGGGCGGACGTCTCTGCCTCCGGCTCGCGCTCGACCGGCCCGATCTCGTCGGCCGGCTGGTGCTCCTGAGCGCGACGCCCGGTATCGACGCTCCCGCCGAGCGGGCCGCGCGCCTCGACGCCGACGAGCGGCTGGCGTCCTCGATCGAACATGAGGGCGCGGACGCGTTCCTGCGGCGCTGGGTCGCCCAGCCGATGTTCGCGTCCCTTCCCGCCGCCGCGGCCGGCCTCGCGGAGCGCCGGCGCGGGCACACCGTGGGGACACTCACGCACGCGCTGAGGCGCCTGGGCCAGGGCGCACAGGAGCCGCTGTGGGACCGACTGGCCGAGCTCGAGATCCCCGTGACCGTCGTGGCCGGCGAGCTCGACCACAAGTACGTCGCGATCGGACGTCGGATGGCCCACGCGATCGGGCCGAGGGCTCGGCTCGCGGTGATCGACGGCGCCGGGCACGCGGCGCACCTCGAGCGCCCCGACGAGTTCGTTCACGTCCTCACCTCGTAGCGTGCGACCAGCTCCGGGTCGGGAGCCGGGCGACGCACACGGAGCACGCCGTCCTCTGGGACGAGCGGGTCGCGCACCACGTCGCCGGCCAGGAGCGTGACCGTGCCGAGGCCGCTGGCGTAGGGCAGCTCCGGAAGCGCACCGGCGAGCGCCAGGCCGGCAGCGATGCCGACGGAGGTCTCGAGCATCGAGCTGACGATGGCGGGCATCCCGGCCGCCTCCGCGATCGCGAGCGACGCCCGGACTCCCCCCAGCGGCTGCACCTTGAGCACGACGGCGTCGGCGGCACACCGCTCGCGGAGCCGGCGGGCATCGGCCGGCGACCGGACGCACTCGTCGGCCGCGAGGGGCACGCTCACGCGGCGCCGCACGCGGGCGAGGTCGTCGATGGACGCCACCGGCTGCTCGACGAGCTCCAGCTCGAACGGTCGCAGCCGCGCGATCGTGGTGACCGCGGTATCGACGTCCCAGGCGCCGTTGGCGTCGATCCGTATCGCGACGGATCGGCCCACGACATCGCGGACCTCGGCGACCCGGTCGACGGCGCCGTCGCGGCCGACCTTCACCTTCACGCACGGGAACCCGGCGAGCGCGACCGGGTCGATGGGCCCGTCCCCCACCAGCGCGTTCACCTCGACGACGTCGCGAACCGGCGGCGGCCATCCACACATGGCGGCCTCCTCGGCGGCCTGGCGCGCCCGCGCCGGGTCGCAGGGATAGTTCGGGAGGGGCGACCACTCGCCCCACCCTGCCGGCCCCTGGAGGAGCGTCACCTGCCGGTCCCCGATGCGCAGCTGATGCTCGTTCACGAGAGGACGATCCCAACCGAGAGCAGCGCGGCCAAGGCGACCTGGAGCCGGGTGATCGCGACCAGGGCCGCGATCAGCGAGGACGGATCCGAGCGCGAGAGCACGAGCCGCACCGGCGAGACGGCCAATGGCGCTGCCGCCAGCGCGAGCAGGGCCCAAGGCCGGGTGACGCCGACCACCGCGACTGCGACGAACGCACCGGCGATCGCTGCCGCGAACAGCCGCCGCGCCCGGCGGTCGCCGAGCCGGACCGCCACCGTGCGCTTCCCGGCGGCGCGGTCGGTCTCGACGTCGCGCACGTTGTTGGCGAGCAGCATGGCGCAGGCGGGCAGGCCGACGGCCAGCGAGCCCCACCAGGCGCTGCCGGGCACCCGCTCGATCTGAACGTATGCCGACCCGGCCGTCGCCACGAAGCCGAAGAACGCCAGGACCGCCACCTCTCCGAGGCCGGCGTACCCGTACGGCCGCGGTCCTCCCGTGTACAGCACCCCGGCCGAGATCGCCGCCGCCCCGACGAGCAGCAACCGGAGGTCCACGGCGACGGCGAGCGCCAGCCCGGCGACCGCGGCGACCCCGAACGCGATCGCGGCGGCGGCGCGCACCGAAGC
>JBOGYU010000594.1:0-2897 GCA_050696935.1 Solirubrobacteraceae bacterium
GGCTCCTCCGCGGCGGGCTCGGCGCCGTCCGAGGCGGCCGGCAGGCCCGGAATGTCCGGGATCTCGGGCGCACTGACGGCGGCGAGGTTGCCGTCGGCCGCGTCGCTGGCGCCGGCCGCCGCCGGGGCGGTGGTCTGCGCGGCGGGCGCGTCGTCGGCGGTCGTTTCGGGCGCGCCGGGGAGGGTCGGCGCGGGCGCGTGCGGGAGCGGCTCGCCGAAGATGGCGCCGGCGCGGGTCAGCCAGGCCTCGTACATCCGCCGCAGCCAGCGCGTGTTGCGCTCGTCGAGGTACGGCTTGCCGGCGCGGCTGACGCGCAGCTGGTTGTCGGCGTCGCCGACGCGCAGCCACGGCGAGTCCATGGCATAGAGGGACTCGCCGATGCCGGCGCGCACGGCGACGCGCTTGATCGCGTCGGAGTAGGCGGCCTTCGGGTCGTCGCCGGCGCCGACGTCCTCGAACGCCGCGTCGGCGATCGCCAGCCGGCAGCGGTAGTAGAGGGTGTGGTCGGCTTTGACTTCGCCCTGGTCGGTGAGGCGGATCGGCGTCAGCGTGCCGTCGGCGTTGCGCCGCGTGAGCCGCATCTCGAGCGGCAGCGCGTTGGTCGGCGCCTGCCAGCGGCCGGGGAAGAGCAGGTTCAGGCGGGCGACGACGGTGCGGGCGTCGATGTAGGCGACGACCTGCGCGGCGGTGGCGACCCTGTCCTGGCCGTCGCGCTTGTTCCAGCGCACGGCCTGGACCTTGAAGCGGAGCTCGTCGGGCGAGATCGGCCGGCGCAGGTCGCGGGCCGCCTCGGCGGTCAGCTCGGTGTAGGGCCCGTGGTGCGTGGGATGCGGGGTGGGGGTCATGGATCCTCCTGGGATCGGGTCACGCGCGCGTGCGCGCGTGAGGTTGTGGGCCGGCCGCGGGGTTAGGCGGCGGCGGAGCCGTGGGGCGCACACAGCGCCTCGGCGATGAACCGCGACGGTCGGGCGGCCCGGCCGTAGCGGCGGTGGGAGTGCGAGAGCACCAGGGTGCGCTTGGCGCGCGTGACGGCCACGTAGGCGAGGCGGCGCTCCTCCTCCATGGCCTCGGGCAGCGCGGCGTGCTGGGACGGGAACGTGCCCTCCTCGAGCCCGCACACGAGCACGACCTGCCACTCCAGGCCCTTGGCGCCGTGCACCGTGCACAGCGTCACGCGGTCGGGATCGGGCTCGCCGGCGGCCTGGTCTGCTCCGGCGGCCAGCGCGGCGCGGGCGAGGAAGTCGACCGGGCTCGGGTCGCCGGCGTCGCGCTCGTAGGCGCGGGCGGCCGCCACCAGGTCGTGCAACCGCGCCGACCGAGTCTCGCCGTCGTCGTGCCGGGCGAGGGCCTCCTGGAGCCCGTGCGGTAGCCGCACGATCTCGGCCAGCAGCGAGGACACCGAGCGCCGCTCGAGCTGGCCGGCGAGTTCGAGCATCGCGCGGCCGAACGCGATCAGCGATGCCTTCTGGTCGCGTCGCGTGCGCGACAGCCCGTCGGCCTGCACGCACGCCTCCAGTAGGCTGATGTTCGCGGTCGTGGCGTGGGCGTCGACGCGCGCGGCGGTCACCTCGCCGATGCCCGGGCGCGCGTCGAGCATCACGCGCGAGAAGGCCTCGGCGTCATGCGGGTTCACGAGCAGCGCGAGGTGCGCGAGCCCGGCCTTGACCTCGCGCCGCTGGTAGAACGCGGTGCCGGACAGCACCTGGTAGGGGATCTCGGCCGCCACGAGCGCAGATTCGATGCTCGTGAGTACGCCCTTGGCGCGCGCGAGCACCGCGATCTCGCTGCGGGCGATGCCGTGCGCGCCGGCGCGGGCGATCGCGGCAGCCGCCCACCGCGCCTCGGCCTCCTCGCTGGCGTGCGCGCGGCACATCGGCTCCGGGCCGGCCGGCGCCTGGGCGACCATGGTCTTTGGGCGCCCGGTCGCGTTGTGGGCGATCAGCCGGTTGGCCGCATTCACGATCTGCGGCGTCGAGCGGTAGTTGCGCACGAGCCGGACAACGCGCGCCTGCGGGTAGTCGCGGTCGAAGCGCAGGATGTTGCGCACGTCCGCCGAGCGGAAGCGGTAGATCGCCTGCTGGTCGTCGCCGACGACCATCAGGTTCGGGTTCTCGCCGGCCAGCAGTCGCAGCAGGCGGTCCTGCAGCGGGTTGGTGTCCTGGTGCTCGTCGACCTGCAGGTAGCGCCAGCGCCGCCGGTAGCCCGCCAGCACGTCGGGCAGGCGCTCGAGCAGCGCGACGGTGAAGCCGATCAGGTCGTCGAAGTCCAGGGCGTCGGAGCGTTCGAGTTCCGCGTCGACCTGGCCCCAGACGGACGTGATGATCTGCTTGATGTCGTCGTGCAGGACGAGCCCGCCGAGCTGGTCCGGTGTCGCGCACAGGAACCGGTCGCGCGCGACGAGGTGGTTCTTGGCGCGCGAGATGGCGGCGAGGACCTGGTCGCGCTCGATCCGCGCCTTGTCGGCGCGGGTCAGGTAGCGCTCGAGCACGCGCTTGGAGTCGCCCTCGTCGTAGATCGAGTAGCGCGCGGAGCGGCCCGAGTCGCCCGGGTGGGCGCGCAGGATGCGCGCGCACAGCGCGTGGAAGGTGCCGAGCGTGACGGCGCCCGCGAGCTCGGGGCCGACGCGGCGGGCGAGCCGCTCGCGCATCTCGCCGGCCGCCTTGTTGGTGAACGTGATCGACAGGATCTGGCCGGGGTGGGCGATCCCCTGCTCGATCAGGTGCGCGGTGCGCTCGGTCATGACGCGCGTCTTGCCGGAGCCGGCGCCAGCGATCACGAGCAGCGGGCCGTCGGTCTGACGCACGGCCTCGCGCTGCTCCGGGTCGACAGCGTTGAGGCGCGGCGCGGGCGGCGGGGCGTCGGGGTCGGGCAGGGCGTAAAGCGGCGGGCGCTCGGGG
>JBOGYU010000595.1:0-2896 GCA_050696935.1 Solirubrobacteraceae bacterium
GCCGCCGAGCGCCTGGACGGCCCGGGCCGCCACCAGCGGCCACAGGCCGTTCGCGACCGCCGCCCACCACGAGCCGACCGCGAAGAGCACGGCGCAGACCGCGAAGAGGGCGCGGTAGCCGTAGACGTCTGCGGCCCGGGCCAGAGCGGGCATCGCGATCGTGTAGCCGAGCAGGTACGCGGTCACGATCCATGCCGCCTCGTCGAGGTCGGTGATCGGTACGTGGAGGTCGGTGATGATCTGCGGCAGGACGGCGACGACGACGGTCTGATCGAGGCCGGAGACGAACACGCCGACCGACAGCGCGGCCAGCGCCAGCCCCGCGCCTGAGCGCCCGAGCGGGCGCTCAGTCACGCCCGTCACCACCGCCTCGTTACCCGCGAACGCCGGGGAAGGGGCGCCCGGCGTTCCCCGCCGCGGCGCCGAGCGTCCGCGCTCGAGTTCGGCGACGGTGTGGTTGGGCGGGCGACCTGACCCGGGATGCTCCGGGCCGACGGCTCAGGGCGCCACCTCGGGCGGCTCGATCTTCACGACCCTGTCGAAGTTGGAGATCTCGATCGTCCGGACGATGTTGCTCGGCTCAGCTTCGAGCGCCGCTCCCGTGAGACGGATGCGCCTGAGGATCAGGTCCTGCTTCCCAACCCACAGCTCGACAGGCACGCCGCGCCGGATGGGCCGGCCGCCGAGGAGCGAGACCAGATCCGTTGCGGGCACCTCGCCGCTCAGGCGGTGCGAGTCGGCGCCGCCGACCTCGTCCGAGCCGGCCGTCTGGAGCCTGGCGGCCCCCTTCATGATCGCCAGGACGCCCTTGGCGGGATCGAAGAAGGCGGCGGGGTTGGCACCCGCCTCGAGCCGGCGCCACTTCTGCGTGACCGGGTCCCTCAGGAAATCCTGGTCGCCGACGGCTATGAGCTCGGACTCGAGCGGGACCCCGGAGAGCGTGCCGCTCACCTTCGCCCGGAGCCCGTCCGGCACCACGATGTCACCGTCCGCGAAGGTGATGTTGAGCCCTGCCGCCCGCGGCGCGCCGTTCTCGACCGTCAGGGCGAAATGGAAGCCCTTGAGGGCAGCAGTGTTCCGAGCGCTCCGATCGACGATCTCGGCGACCGATGGCTGCGGCTCCTCGTCTTCGCCGCAGCCGGCCACAAGCAGCGTCAGCAGCAGGGCCGCAATCAGTGGGACGCGCATGCTCGAACTCCTCGACGCGTTCCGCGCCGCCCGCGCGGGATGGTCGGCTCGCGGCCCACGTAGCGCCTCGACCGCCCGTCCAGCACGAAGGGCGCCGTCGCTTCGCGGCGCCCGACCGCGACTTGGGCGGCCATCCGGACGCAATCCCTCCTGGCTGACTCACCGTCGATGAGGTCAAGCTCCACGGTGCCACCCCGGGTTCCTTGTGCATATCATCGCAAAGTCTCGAGCCACAGAATCTGGAGCCCCGGTCGCTCGTTGCGGCGCAGCCCGCTCCCGGGCGCGACGCCGGACGCCGCCCGGTCTCTCTGGCACTCTGCGCGCGTGAAGCTTCGCGCCCACAAGGCGACGCTCGCGCTGGCCGAGCCGTTCACGATTGCACGCGCCTCCCGGCGCGTGCAGGAGGTTGTGCGCGTGGCGCTCGAGCACGAGGGCGTCGTCGGGCTCGGCGAGGCGACGCCGGTGTACTACTGGGGCGAGACGGTCGAGTCCGCGCTTGGCTTCCTGAGCGCGGAGGCGCCGGCCGCGCTGGGCGACGATCCGTTCGCGCTGGAGGCGATCGGACGGCGGCTCGCCGCCCGGGCGGGCGAGCAGGCCGCCAAGTGCGCGCTCGACGCTGCCCTGCACGACTGGATCGGCAAGCGCCTCGGCCAGCCGGTGTGGCGGCTGCTGGGGCTCGCGCCGACCGGCCCGCCGACGTCGTACACGATCGGCATCGACACGGTCGAGGGCACGGCGGCGAGGGCTCGCCGCGCGCCCGCCTTCGCGATCCTCAAGGTCAAGGTCGGCGGCCCGGATGACCTCGCCCGGCTCGACGCCGTGCGAGGGGAGTCCGCGGCGCGCATCCGGGTGGACGGCAACGAGGGCTGGACTCTCGAGACTGCGCGGGAGCTGATCCCCGTCTTGATCGAGCTGGGCGTCGAGCTCGTCGAACAGCCGTTTCCGGCGGACGACGCGGAGAGCTTTCGCGCCCTGCGGGAGCTGCCGGCGCGGCTGCCGCTGCTCGTCGACGAGGGCTGCCGGGATCTGGCCAGCGTCGCGCCGATCGCCGCGTACGCCGACGGCATCAACGTCAAGCTCGCCAAGGCCGGCGGGCTGCGCGAGGCGGTCCGCATGATCCACGCCGCGCGCGCGTTGGGGCTGCGCGTCATGCTCGGCTGCATGATCGAGTCCGAGCTGGGCATCGCCGCGGCCGCCCAGATCGCCTGCCTCGCTGACGATGTGGACCTCGACGGTCACCTGCTCATCGCGGATCCGCCGTTCACCGGCCTCGGGCTCGAGGCGGGGCGGGTCACGCCGTCGTCGCAGCCGGGCCTGGGGGTGCGGCCGGCGCCATGACCGATGAGCGGCTCGCGATCCTCGCCGAGGGCCTGTTCGCCGACTTCCATGCGAAGACCGCCCATGGGGTGATCCGCTACGGCCGGCGGGAGGTGGTCGCGGTCGTGGATTCCGAGCGCGCGGGCCAGACCACCGACGAGGTCGTGCCGTTCTGCCTGAGGCCGGTGCCGATCGTCGCCTCCGTGGCCGAGGCCGTCGGCCGTGGCGCGAGCTGCCTGCTGATCGGCGTAGCGCCGACCGGCGGCAAGCTCGACCCGGCATGGCGCGCGATGCTGCTGGAGGCGATCGACGCCGGCCTCGACGTCGAGGCCGGCATGCACACGCTGCTCGGCGAGGACCCGCAGCTTCGCGCCGCCGCGGAGTCCCGGGG
>JBOGYU010000596.1:0-2892 GCA_050696935.1 Solirubrobacteraceae bacterium
AGCTGGAGGAGCTCGCGGCGCGCGGCGCCGCCGCCGCGCTGGTGGCGCCGCCCGCGTACTACCCGCTCTCGGACGGCGACGTGCTCGGCTTCTACGAGCGGCTGGCCGACCGCTCGCCGCTGCCGCTGCTGCTCTACAACATGCCGGCGCTGACGAAGATCTCGATCGCGCCGGCGGTCGTGGCCGCCCTGTCCGCGCATCCGCGGGTCGCGGGGATCAAGGACTCGAGCCGCGACCTGGAGTACCTGACCGCGGTGCGGTACGCGACGGGCGAGGGGTTCGCGGTCCTGACGGGATCCGACAGCCTGCTGCTGGCGAGCATGGTGCTCGGCGCCGACGGCGCGATCGCCGCGAGCGCCAATCTCGCGCCCGAGCTCGGCTGCACGCTGTACCGCCACGCCGCGGCCGGGGAGATCGAGGCGGCCCGGGCGGCGCAGCGGAGGGTGTTCGAGCTGGTGAGCGCCTGCCGCGCGGGACCGTTTCCCGCGGGCTGGAAGGCGGCGCTGGAGCTGGCGGGCGTGTGCGAGGGCCACCTCGCCGCGCCGGCCACCCCGCTCGAGGGTGAGCCGCGGGAGCGGCTGCGCGCCCGGCTGACGGAGCTCGGCCTGCCGTGACCGAGCTCGAGGTCGTCGTCGACGGGCGCGCGCTGCTCGCGGAAGGGCCGATCTGGAATGCCCGCGACGGCTCGCTGCTGTGGGTCGACATCCTGCGCCACGAGATCCACCGCCTCGACGGCGGCGACCGCGTGGTCGCGCGGCTCTCCGACCCGGTCGGGGCGGTGGCGGTGCGCGCCGCCGGCGGCCTCGTGGCGGCCACCGGCATGGGCGTGGCGCTGCTCGACGGGGATACGACCGAGTGGATCGCCACGGCGGACCGCGGCGACCGTATGAACGAGGCGAAGTGCGACCCGGCGGGGCGGCTGTGGGCCGGCACGCTCACGAACGACCACCGGCCGGGCGCCTCCGGCCTCTACCGGCTGGACGCCGACCGCCGGCTCGCGCCGGTGCTGCAGGACGTCACGCTCTCCAACGGCATCGGCTGGAGCCCCGGCGGCGAGACGATGTACTACGTCGACACGCCGACCGAGGCCGTCGACGCCTTCGACTTCGACCCGGCGACGGGAGCGGTCTCGGGCCGCCGGCGGCTGGTCGACCTCCGCGACGTCCCTGGCCGGCCCGACGGGCTGACGGTCGACGCCGAGGGAGCGATCTGGGTCGCGCTGGCCCGCGGCTGGACGGTGCGCCGGTTCCTGCCCGACGGGACGCCGGACGCCGTCGTCGAGGTGCCGGCCTACAAGGTCACGAGCTGCACCTTCGGCGGCCCGGCGCTGGACGAGCTGTACGTGACGACCGCGTGCTTCGGCCTCGACGAGCGCGAGCTGGCCGCGCAGCCGCACGCGGGTGCGGTGTTCCGCTGCCGGCCGGGGGTGACGGGCCTCCCGGCCGCCGAATACGCCGGATGATCGTCGCCGACGTCCGGGTGCGGATCCTCGGCGCCGCGGTCGAGGACGACATCGCGATGTCGTTCGGCGCGCTGCCCCGCCGGTCGATGGCGCTGGTGGAGATCGAGACCGAGGACGGCCTGGTCGGCCGCGGCGAGAGCTGGATCAACTTCCCGCCATGGGCGGGGCACGAGCGGCGGGCGACGATCGAGGAGGGCGTCGCGCCGCTGCTGGTCGGCGAGGACGCGCGCGACATCGGGGCGCTACACGCGCGGATGGTCGGCGCGCTCGGCCCGCTCGGTCGCCAGTGGGGCGCCCCGGGCCCGATGATGCAGGCGATCAGCGGCGCCGACCTGGCGCTGTGGGACCTCGCCGGCACGGCCGCGGGCGTCCCGGTCGCGGAGCTGCTCGGCGGCCGGGTGCGCGAGCGCGTGCCGGTGTACGCGAGCGGCGTGGGGCCGACCGGCGTCGCCGAGCTGGTGGAGCGCTGCGCCCGCCGCGGGTTCGGGGCGGTCAAGCTCCGGCTCGGTTTCGGGCGCGAGCTGGACGAGGCGAACGTGCGCGCCGCCCGGGAGGCCGGGCCCGGTATCGAGCTACTCGCCGACGCCAACCAGGCCTGGACGCTCGAGGAGGCGCTCGCGATCGCCCCGGTGCTACGCGAGTGCGCCGTCAGATGGGTGGAGGAGCCGGTGGTCGGCGACGATCCGGCCGAGCTGGCGGCGTTCCACCGCCGCACCGGGCTCGCCGTCGCCACCGGCGAGAACCTCTACGGCCGGGCGGCGTTCGAGCCGTACCTCGCCCGCCCCGAGATCGCCGTGCTCCAGCCGGACGTCAGCAAGGCCGGCGGCCTGACCGAGGCGCTGGCCGTCTGCCGCCGCGCCGGGACGGCCGGCCGCGCCGTCGCCCCGCACCTCTACGGAGGCGCCGTCGCCTACGCCGCCACGCTCCAGCTCGCGGCCTCCAGCCCGGCGGTCCGCATCGTCGAGTACGACGTGCGAGCGAACCCCCTGCGGGACGGCCTGATGATCGACCCGCCGCGGGTGGTCGACGGCCACGTCACGATCCCCGCGGGCCCGGGCCTCGGCGTGACGCTCGACGCCGCGGCGCTCGAGGACCTCAGCTCTCGCGGAGCGCCCGCATGATCTTCAGCCCTCGCGGAGCGCCCGCGTGAGGCGCGCGATGTGCGCTCGCGCGGCCTCCTCGGCGCCGCCCGCGTCGCCGCGCTCGATCGCGGCGAGGATCGTCTCGTGGTCGGCCAGCGCCTGGGCGGGACCGGCCGTCACCGAGGTCGAGAGCATGGCGAGCCGCACCTTCGACTGGAGCAGGGCGAGCGTGTGCGCCAGGTTCGCGTTGCCGGCCGCGCGGGCCACGAGCCGGTGGAACCGCAGGTCGAGCTCGACGTGCGCGGCGCCGTCGCCGGCGGCGACGGCGGCGCGGTGCTCGGCGAGGGT
>JBOGYU010000597.1:0-2890 GCA_050696935.1 Solirubrobacteraceae bacterium
GCGGCGGGCGGCCAGGCGACGCTCGCCGAGGTGCCCCGGCTTCTCAGCGACGATGGCTGGCGCGAGCAGCTGCTGCTCGAGTTCGAGGACCCGGTCGGGCTGGAGCCGTTCTGGGACTGGTACGACCAGCTCGGCGAGGCGGTGCGCGCGCAGGCGACCGGCCCGGTGCTGAACAAGCTGCGCGCATTCCTGCTCCGCCGCCCCGTGCGTGCGATCGTCGGCCAGGAGCGCTCGACGATCGACGTCGCCCGCGGCCTCGACGAGGGCGGGCTGCTGCTCGTCAAGGTGCCGAAGGGGACCCTCGGCGAGGACACAAGCCGGCTGCTCGGCTCCTTCGTCGTCGCCCGCGTCTGGCAGGCCGCGCTCGCCCGCGCCGCCCGCCCCGAGCCCGCCCGGCCGGACTGCGCCCTCTACGTGGACGAGGTGCACAACTACCTCAACCTGCCCACCCCGCTCGACGAGATGCTGGCCGAGGCGCGCGGCTACCACCTCTCGCTCTGCCTCGCCCACCAACACCTCGCCCAGCTGCCCAAGGAGATGCGCGAGGCGATCGCCGCCAACGCGCGCAGCAAGCTCTACTTCCAGCTCTCCCCCCAGGACGCGGCCGCGCTCACCCGCGAGGTCGAGCCCGAGCTGGCGGCGCACGACCTCGCCCACCTCCCCCGCCACGCCGCCGCCGTCCGCCTCTGCCAGGCGGGCGAGACCGGCCCCGCCTTCACACTCACCACCGAGCCGCTGCCACCCGGCGACCCGAAGCGGGCCGAGGCGGCGCGCGCCGACTCGCGCCAGCGCAACGGCTGCGAGCGCGAGCGGGTGGAGGCGCTGCTCGCCCAGCGGCAGACCCGGCCCTGGCAGGGGAGGCAGCCGTGAAGGGCCCCGTCCATGCCGCCTTCCACGGGCGGCGGCTCCCGCGTCCGCTCTGGCGTCCCTTGTGGCGTCCGCTCTGGCGTCCGTTCTGGCGTCCGATCCGGACCGGATCCCCCCTCGGCGCGCAAATCGCCAGCACCGGGCGCGCTTCCCACCGCTGGCCGAGCACGCGACAAGGGTGGGGAAAGCCGTGATCCGCTCAGAGGGCCGTACGGGGCGCGTGGGCGCCGCGGCTGTGGCCGCGCTCGCCTCGCGCCTGACCGAGCGCGACCGGCTGGTCGCGCTCGCCTGCTACGAGCACCGCGTGCTCACCACCGAGCAGCTGCGCCGGCTCCACTTCGGCTCAAGCCGCCGCACCCGCTGGCGGCTCGAGCGGCTCTACCAGCTGCGCGTGCTCGACCGCTTCCGGCCACCCCGGGAGCGCGGCCAGGGCAGCGCCCCCTTCCACTGGGTGCTCGATGAGGCAGGCGCCCACATCGTCGCCGAAGCGCTCGGCGCCGAGCGCAGCGAGCTGCGCTGGCGCCACCAGGCCGCGGTCGCCATCGCCGCCTCCAACACGCTCACGCACCAGCTGGAGGTGAACGAGCTCTTCACGCGTCTCGCCGAAGAGGCGAGCCAGGCGGGCGGGCGGCTCGCCGACTGGTGGGGCGAGCGCCGCTGCCTGGCCGTCCTCGGCGGTCGGGCAGCGCCCGACGGCTACGGCCGCCTTGAGCTGCCCGGCCGGGAGCCGGTCAGCCTCCTGCTCGAGCTCGACCGCGCAACCGAGCGACCGGCCGAGCGGCTGCGCCAGAAGGCCCGCCGCTATGCGCGCGCGCTCCCCCGGAGCCCGCTCGCCCAGGAAGCGCTGCTGATCGTCGTCGCCGCGCCTACCCCGGCCCGCCGCGACAGCCTCGCCCGCGCGCTCGCCGCCAGCAGCGCCCCGATCCGCGTCACCGTCTGGACGCCGGAGCGCTCCGCGCTTGAGGCGCTCGCGGACGTGCTCCCGGCGCGTCCGCGCGCCAGCGGCCGGCCGCCCGCCGAGAAAGAGATCTCCGATCCCGACCACCCGACCGATCTGGCTCCTCCGCCGGCCCCGCATGCCTGACCCCGAACACACCCAGAACCGCAGACCTGCCGCTGGCCGTCTGGCCCTGCGCCCAGCAGACCAGCCAGCGGCAGCGGCTCGGCCGCTACCTGACCGAGTCGACACGTCACCCGGGCAAGATGCTGCCCGAGCTCGCCCGCCGCGCGATCAGCGCCTACAGCGAGCCGGGCGAGCTGGTCGTCGATCCCATGTGCGGGATCGGCACCACGCTGGTCGAGGCGATCCACCTCGGCCGCAACGCGCTCGGCGTCGAGCTGGAGCGACGCTGGGCGAGCCTCGCCACCGCCAACCTCGCCCGCGCGCGCGAGCAAGGCGCCCCTGGCCGCGCCGGCGTGCTCGAGGGCGACGCCCGCCAGCTGCCCCGGCTCCTCACCCGAGCAGGCCGAGCCATCCTCGCCCCCGGCGCGCAGCCGGATGGCGCGGCCAAGCGTAAGCTCGCCCGGCTCGGGTCGGGCAGCGTCGACCTGATCCTCACCTCGCCGCCGTACGGCCGCGAGATCCAGCTGATCGACAAGCCAGCCTGGAGCAAGGGCGGCAGCCTCGGCGCGAAGGACTCGCGCAACTACTCAAACGACCGCAACAACCTCGGCCATGCCCGCGGCCAGCGCTACCGCGCCGCCATGGCCGAGGTGTACGGCGCCTGCGCCGCCGCGCTCAAGCCGGGCGGCTTCCTCGTCGTCGTCACCAAGAACCTCCGCTCGGACGGCGCCCTGCACGACCTCGCCGGCGACACGGTCGACCTCTGCCAGGCGACGGGCCTTCGCTACTGGCAGCACGTGATCGCCCTCCACGCCGCGATCCGCGCCAGCGAGCTCGTCCCACGCCCCTCCTTCTGGCAGCTGAGCACGACCCGCAAGGCGCTCGCGCGCGGCGAGCGGATCCACCTCGTCTGCCACGAGGACGTGCTCGTCTTCCGCAAGCCGCATGTCGCCACTGCCC
>JBOGYU010000598.1:0-2876 GCA_050696935.1 Solirubrobacteraceae bacterium
GGTGACGGCCGCGGCGGCGACGCACAGCGTGCCGAGCGCGAGCGGGAGCGTGGCAGCGTCGGCGAGCAGCCCGATCAGCGGCGGCCCGACGATGAAGCCGGTGTAGCCGACGGTGAACACGGCGGCCAGGGACGGTCCGGCGGGCGGCACGTGGCCGGCGGCGCTGAACAGGAGCGGGACGGCATTGGCCACGCCCACGCCGACCAGCGCGAACCCGACCACCGCCACGACCGGGCTGCCGGCGATCAGCAGCGCGGCGAACGCGACGGTCACGAGCGCCATCCCGCCGCACAGCAGCCGGCCCGCACCGAGGCGGCGGTTCAGGCCGTCGCCGGTCAGCCGCGCGAGCGCCATGCCGAGCGAGAACGCGGCGAAGCCGGTCGCCGCCGCCGAGTCGGCGGCGTCGAGGTCGGTCTTCAGGTAGATCCCGCTCCAGTCGCCGACGGCACCCTCGATCACCATCACGAGGAAGCACAGCGCGCCGATCAGCAGCACACCGCGCGAGGGCAGCGCCAGGCCGGCGGGGCCGTGCTCGGAGTGCGCGGAGGCGGACCCGAGCCGCGCGGTGAGCGCGAGCGCCAGCAGCCACAGGACCGCGATCGCGCCTACGCCCTCCGCGCGCGGGTCGACTCCCGCCGCCACCGCCAGCGCCACAGCGCCGGCGCCCGCGAGCCCGCCGAAGCTCCAGCCGGCGTGCAGGGAAGACATGATCGGCCGGTGCAGGGTCCGCTCGACGGCCACGCCGTGGGCGTTCATGGCGACGTCCATCGCCCCGTTGGCCGCCCCGAAGACGAGCAGCGCGAGCCCCAGCAGCAGCGGCGAGGGCGCCAGGAGCGGGAGGGCGAGCAGCGGCAGGTAGACGAGCGCGGCGACGCGGGTGACCGTGCCGCTCGAGCGGCGATCGAGCACCTGGCCGGTGAGCGGCATCGCGATCAGCGCCCCGGCCGCCATGCACAGCAGCGTGAGCCCGATCGTGCTCTTGGAGATGTCGAGCCGCTCCTGCACGAACGGGATCTGCGCGACCCACGTGCCGATCATCGCGCCGTTCACGAAGAAGGCGCCGAAGGTGGCCTTGCGCGCGGTCACGCGGCCAACCTAAAGGGTCTGACCCTTTAGGCGAGCTTCTGGCGCTGGCGCTCTGGGGTGATCTCCACGACGTTCCAGGCCAGCTTGACGCGGCGCATGGCGCGGATCAGCCATGCCGTGGGGTCGACCTCCCACCAGCGCAGGCCGTGGACGGCGGAGCGCGGGAACGCGTGGTGGTTGTGGTGCCAGCTCTCGCCGAACGAGAACGGGGCGAGCCAGAAGACGTTGGTGGACTGATCCTCGACGGCGAAGCGGCGCGTGCCGAAGAAGTGGCACACCGAGTTGATCGACCACGTGACGTGGTGCAGGGCGAAGATCCGCACCGGGCCGCCCCACAGGGCGGCGGTGAGGGCTCCCGCCAGCGTCCCGTCGAGCAGGTAGCCCAGCCCGAAGGGGAGGGCGATCCCGACAAGCACCCACGCCCAGAACGTTCGCTGGACCGCCCGCATGCCGCGATCCTCGTGCAGGTCCTTCGCGTAGCGCGCGGGATCGGCCTGCCCGGCGCGGTCGAACAGCCAGCCCATGTGCGCGTACCAGAGCCCGGCGATCGCGCCCTTCAGGCCGCCGCCGTGGCCGTGCGGCGAGTGCGGATCGCCCTCGACGTCGGTGTGCGCGTGGTGCTTGCGATGGTCGGCGACCCACGTCATCACAGGCCCCTGGACCGCCATCGACCCCAGCGCCGCGAGCCCGTACTCCACCGGCTTGTGCGTCTGGAAGGAGCGGTGCGTGAGCAGCCGGTGGAAGCCGAGCGTGACCCCGTAGCCGGTGATCACGTACATGATCAGCATCACCGCAAGGTCGCTCCAGTCGACGAGCGTGTTCCAGAGCAGCACCACCGCGACGACGAAGCCGATGAACGGAAGCATCACCCCGGCGAGGTTGGACCAGCGATGCAGAGCGGACATATATTGAGTGATAGCCGCAGTCGGCCGCGCCGTCATAGCGTTTGGGCACGGTTGGGGCGGGCGTTTGCTGTAGCCTCGTGACAATGGCGACGCCTGCCCAGACCTCGTTCGAGGCCGTGCCGCCGGAGGCGGCCGACGCGCTGCGCCCCGCGCTGCCCGGCTTGGCCGACGAGATGATCGCCGCGATCGCGGTCGAGGTGCCCGACTACGCGCGGGCGATGGAGGGGACGTTCGGCCGGCTGGTGCGGCTCGGCGTGGAAGTCGCGCTGAACCGGTTCGTGGACATGGTCGCCAACCCGGCGGCCGACGTGACGAGGGCGCGCGACACCTACGTGAACCTCGGCCGCGGCGAGTTCCACGCGGGCCGCAGCCTCGACGCGCTGATGGCCGCCTACCGGGTCGGCGCGCGGCTGGCGTGGCGGCGGTTCGTCGAGGCGGGGACGGCGGCGGGCCTCGCGCCGGACGCGATGTACTCGCTGGGCGAGGCGATCTTCGCGTACATCGACGAGATCTCCGCCGAGTCGGCCGACGGCTACGCCGAGGAGCAGTCCGCGGCCGCGGGGGAGAGCCAGCGCCGCCGCCGGCGCCTGGTCCGCCTGCTCGCCCAGGACCCGCCGCCGGCGCAGGAGGCGATCCGCACCGCCGCCCAGGCCGCCGCGTGGCCGCTGCCGCGGCAGGTCGCCGCCGTCGTGGCCGCGGAGGCCGACACCTCCGCCGGAACGAGCGGCGCGCCGCCCGGCAGCTCCGGCGGCGAGCCGGTGCCGGGAGAGGAGATCGTCGACGCCATCGGGGCCCGCCTCGCCCGCCGCCTCGGCGGCGACGCCGTGGGAGGAGCCGCGGGCGGCATCGCGTGCGTCTTCGTCCCGGACCCCGACGCCCCCGGCC
>JBOGYU010000599.1:0-2869 GCA_050696935.1 Solirubrobacteraceae bacterium
CGCCAGCGGCCCGCCGGCGAAGGTGGAGCCGTGGTCGCCGGGCTCGAACACGTCCGCGAGCCGCGGGCCGATGACCAGGGCCCCGATCGGCAGGCCGCCGCCCAGGCCCTTCGCGAGCGTCATCGCGTCCGGCGTCACGCCCGCCTGCTCGTGCGCCCACAGCGTGCCGGTCCGCCCCATGCCGGTCTGGACCTCGTCGAACACCAGCGCCGCGCCCGCCGCGTCGCACGCCTCCCGCGCCGCGCGCAGGAGCTCGACAGGCAGCGGGTGCACGCCGGTCTCCCCCAGCACCGGCTCCATGAAAACTGCGGCCGTCCGCTCGTCCACCGCGGCCCGCACGGCCTCGACAGACGGCTGGACCGCCCGGAACCCGGGCACCAGCGGCGCGAACGGCGCCTGCTTGGACTCCTGCGGCGTCGCCGACAGCGCGCCGTAGGTGCGGCCGTGGAAGGCGCCGTGGAGCACGACCAGGTCGCCGCCCCGGCGCGCCTTGCGCACGAGCTTGATCGCCGCCTCGTTCGCCTCCGCGCCGGAGTTCGTGAAGAACACGGGGCCGCCGAGCGAGCGGGCGGACAGCCGCTCCGCCAGCCGCACCATCGGCGCGTTCCAGTACAGGTTGGAGACGTGCAGCAGCCGCGCGGCCTGCTCGCGCACCGCCGCCACCACGTGCGGGTGGCAGTGGCCCGTGTTGCAGACCGCGATCCCGGACAGGAAGTCGAGGTACTCGACCCCGCGGGCGTCGACCAGCACGCAGCCGGAGCCGGACGCGAACTCGACGTCGAACCGCGCGTAGGTGGGGGCGACCGCGGCGCTCACGCGGCCGGCCGGATCTTGGTCCCCTGCCCGGCGTTCGTGAACAGCTCGAGCAGGACCGAGTGCGGCACCCGGCCGTCGATGATGTGCGCGTAGCTGACACCGCCGTGGATGGCGTCCAGGCACGCCCGGAGCTTCGGCCGCATCCCGCCGCCGGTCCCGTCCAGCGCGGCCTCGACCTCGTCGGCGCCCGTCTCGGAGATCACGGACTCGGGGTCGCCGGGGTCGCGCAGCCAGCCCGGCACGTCGGTGAGGAACATGATCTTGTAGGCGCCGAGCGCGCGCGCCACCGCGGCGGCGGCCTCGTCGGCGTTGACGTTGTGCGAGCGGCCCGTCCGGTCGGCGCCGACCGAGGCGATCACCGGGATGTAGTCCTCCGCGATGTGCTCGATCACGCCGGCGTTCACCCGCTCGATCCGGCCGACGTAGCCGATGTCCTCCCCGCCCGGCCCCTCCATCGTCGCCACCCGGAACAGCAGCCCGTCGTCGCCGCACAGCCCCACCGCCGGCTGCCCGTGGCGGTTCAGGCGCACCACGATGTCCTTGTTGACCTTGCCGACGAGCACCATCTTGGCCACCTCGACCGTCGCCTCGTCGCTCACGCGCAGGCCGCCGACGAACTCCACCGGCAGGTCGAGCCGCTCCATGTAGCGGGTGATCTCCGGCCCGCCGCCATGCACGACGATCGGGTTCATCCCGACGTACTTCAGGAGCACCACGTCGCGCGCGAAGTCCTCGCGCAGCGCCGGGTCGTTCATCGCCGCCCCGCCGTACTTGATCACCACCGTCCGGCCGTGGAACTCCCGGATGTAGGGAAGCGCCTCGAGGAGAGTGCCGATTCTGCCCGGCCCGACTTCGTCGGGCGGTCGCCGCTCCGCTGCGCTCCGCTCGCTCACGTCGTGTACTCCGCGTTGATGGTCACGTACTCGTGCGAGAGGTCGGAGAAGAACACCTCGGCGTCGGCGCCCTCGCCCGGCAGCCCGACCGTGTACTCGACCTCGTCACCGGCCACCGCGGCGGCCAGCGCCGGCTCGTCGTAGGGGACCACCGCCCCGCCGGAGCACACCTGAACGCCCTCGATCCAGATGTCGAGCGGCACCGGCACCCCGTCGTGCAGCACGGCGCCGACCGCCGCGGCGATCCGCCCCCAGTTCGGGTCGCCGCCGTGCAGCGCGGCCTTCACGAGCGGGGAGTCGGCCACCGCGCGCGCGGCGCGCACCACCGTCTCCTCGTGCCCCCCGTGCACCCCGACGCGCGCGACCCGCCGCGCCCCCTCGCCGTCGCGCACCATCAGCACCGCGAGCCGGCGCAGCAGCATGTCGAGCGCCTCGCCGAACTGCAGCTCGTCGTCGGACTCCGGCGCGATCCGCACGCCGCTCGCGCCCGACGCCATCAGGATCGCGGTGTCGTTGGTGGAGAGCTGCCCGTCGACGGAGATGCGGTCGAACGAGCGCTTCACGCACACGCCGAGCAGCAGGTCGGCGGTCTCCGGCGCCAGCGCCGCGTCGGTCTCGACGAAGCACAGCATCGTCGCGAAGGCGGGCGAGATCATCCCGGCGCCCTTGGCCTGGGCGCACAGCCGCACGGTGCCGGACGGCAGCGCGACCTCGAGCGCCGCGCTCTTGGCGAACGCGTCCGTGGTGCGGATCGCCTCGCCGAACGTCTCCGCGTCCTCGTCGAGCTCGCGGCGGGCGTCGGAGATCCCGCGGATCACCTTGTCGGTGTCGAGCGGCACGCCGATCACCCCGGTGGACGCCACCGCCACGCGATCCTCAGGCACCCCCGCGGCCATCGACCCGGCCCCTTGCATCCGCGCCGCGTCCTCGAGCCCGCGGCGGCCGGTGGCGGCGTTCGCGTTGCCGGCGTTGACGACGACCGCCCGCAGCCCGTCGAGCCGGCAGCGCTCGCGGGTGAGGAGCACCGGCGCGGCGAGCATGCCGGAGCGGGTGAAGCGGGCGGCGCTGACCGTGTCTGGCGTGTCGCTGACGAGCAGGCCGACGTCGCGCGCGCCCGAGCGCTTGAGCCCGGCGGCGACGCCCGCCGCGCGGAAGCCCGC
>JBOGYU010000600.1:0-2868 GCA_050696935.1 Solirubrobacteraceae bacterium
GCAGGCGGGCGGTGCGATCGGCCGCCAGCTCGGCCGCCTGGCGCGCCTCCCGCTCCCGCGCCAGCAGGCGCTCGCGCTCGGACAGGTCGATCACGAGCGCGACCACGCGCAGCGGGTCGGCGTCGAGCGTGACGCCGCTCACCAGCACGGGCACACGCGTGCCGTCCGGCCGCACGTACTCCTTCTGGTAGGGCACGACCCAGCCCTCGCCGCGCAGCCGCTCGATCGCGCGGTCGTCGGTCGCCGCCGACTCGGGCGCGGTGATCTCGCGCCAGCTCAGCCGGCCGGTCTCGAGCTCTGCGCGGGTGCGGCCGGCGATCGCCAGCCATGCGTCGTTGGCCTCGATCATCCGCTCGGCGTCGGAGATCGTCACGCCCACGACGTTCGCGTCCACCAGCGCGCGGAAGCGACGCTCGCTCTCCTCCGCGGCGCGCCGGGCGGCCACGAGCCGGCTGACCTCGACGGCGTGGACCATCACGCCGCCGACCTCGTTGTCGCTCCGGCGCAGCGGCACGAACGCGAAGTCGAACCAGCGCTCGACCTGCTCGCCGGTCGCCTCGTCCGGTGTGACGCCGCGCCACTCGTCGCCCGACTCGGTCTCGCCGGTCGCGTAGACGCGGTCGAGCAGCTCGATGAACGGCCGGTTCTCCGGCTGGGTGAAGACCTCCGCGACGGGCCTCCCGACCACCGGCTCACCGGCCGCGAGGCGCTCGTAGAGCGGGTTGGCGTACTCCACGACGTGCTCTGAGCCGCGGAACACCGCGACCACCGCGGGCAGGCGGTCGAGCACCTCGCCGA
This sequence comes from Solirubrobacteraceae bacterium, assembly GCA_050696935.1. Classification (GTDB taxonomy): domain Bacteria; phylum Actinomycetota; class Thermoleophilia; order Solirubrobacterales; family Solirubrobacteraceae; genus DASSUW01. Next base: position 799 of record JBOGYU010000600.1, read on the forward strand.
CGCGGCCGCGCGCAGTGACGAGCAGCTCGTCCAGCAGCGTGGACGACCCTCGCTCCATGATCGGGGAGCCTACGCGCAGCCGCCGTGCCGCGGGCGGATTCTTGTCAGCGATCGGTCCCGAAGATGCGGTCGCCGGCGTCGCCCAGGCCGGGGCGGATGAATCCGTTGCCGTCGAGCTCGCGGTCGAGCGCCGCGGTGAGGATCGGGACCTCGGGGTGGGCGGAGCGCAGGGCGCCCACGCCCTCCGGGGCGGCCACCAGGCAGACGAACGTGAGCCGCCGGGCGCCGGCCCGCTTGAGGCGGGCGATCGCCTGGGTGGCGCTGCCGCCGGTGGCGAGCATGGGGTCGACCACGAACACCTCGGCGTCCTCCACGCCGCGCGGCACGTTCTCGTAGTAGCCGACCGGCCGCAGCGCCTCCTCGTCGCGGTACATCCCGAGGTGCCCGACCCGGGCGTCGGGCACGAGGCGCAGGAAGCCGTCGACCAGGCCGAGCCCGGCGCGCAGGATCGCCACCAGCACCACCTCGTCGGCCAGCCGCACGCCCCGGGCGGACTCCAGCGGGGTCTGGAGCTCGTACTCGGCCGGGCGCAGCCCGCGCATCGCCTCGTAGGCGAGGATCATCCCCGCGTCGTCGAGCGTCTGGCGGAACACGCCGTGCGGCGTGCCGCGGTCGCGCAGGATCGAGACCAGGCGGCGCAGGAGCACGTGGTCGACGACGGTGACGCCCTCCATCGGCACGGCAACGTACCAGCGGCCGTCCGGGGGGCGGCCCGCGATCGTCTACGCTCGCGCCCCGTGCCCGCCCCGCGCCGCAACGTCGAGCTCAAGGCGCTCGACCCCGATCCCGCCCGGTCGCTGGCGGTGTGCCGGGAGCTGGGGGCGGAGGACCGCGGGGTGATCCGCCAGCGGGACACCTACTTCCGCGCGCGCGAGGGGCGGCTGAAGTTGCGGGAGGAGGAGCCGGGCGGCGCGGTGCTCGTGCAGTACGACCGCCCGGACGGCGCGGCCGCGCGCGAGAGCCGCTACCGGCTGGTGCCGGTGGACGACGCCGAGGCGGTGCGGGAGGCGCTCGACGCCGCGCTCGGCACCCTCGTGGTGGTGGACAAGGAGCGGCACCTGCTGCTGTGGGAGGGCGTGCGGATCCACCTCGACCGGGTCGACGGCCTGGGCTCCTTCGTGGAGCTCGAGGGCGTCGCGCCCCCGGAGTCGGACCTCTCGGCCGAGCGCGAGCGGGTCGCCCGCCTGAGCGAGGCGCTGGAGATCCGGGAGGTGCTGGCGGACTCCTACTCGGACCGCCTGCTCGGCGCCGACGCGCTGGTGGCGGCGGCGCGCGCGGCGATGGACCGCGCCCACGCGCCCTACTCGCGCTTCAAGGTGGGGGCGGCGCTGCGGGCCGACGACGGCTCGCTGCACGCGGGCGCCAACGTGGAGAACGCCGCGTACCCGCAGGGCCAGTGCGCGGAGGCGTCGGCGATCGGCGCGCTCGTGGCCGCCGGCCGCTCGCGGGTGCTGGAGGCCGCGGTGATCGCCGACTCGGGCGACGTGTGCGTGCCCTGCGGCGGCTGCCGCCAGCGCCTGCGCGAGTTCATGCCGCTCGACGGCCGCGTGCACCTGTGCTCGGCCGCCGGCGAGCGGCGCACGGTGACGCTGGAGGAGCTGCTGCCGATGTCCTTCGGGCCGGAGCACCTGCCTTGAGCCGGCCCTCGACGGTCGTGCCGCCGCGCGACGACGCGCGTTCATCGCGTCGGCGGCGGACGATCGTCGTCCCGCGCCGGCCGGGGCCGCAGCGGTGACCACCGCGGAGGTCATAGCCGAGCGCGCCCCCGGCTTCGCGCCGCGCCTGGGCATCGTCCTCGGCTCCGGCCTGGGCGCCGTGGCGGAGGCGCTGGAGGGGGCGGTGACCATCCCGTACGGCGACCTGCCGGGCTTCCCCGAGCCGGGCATCGCCGGCCACGCCGGCACGCTCGCGCTCGGCACTCTGGCGGGGCTGCCGGTCGCCTGCCTCCAGGGCCGCCGGCACGTCTACGAGGGCGGCGACCCGGGCGCGATGCGCGGCCCGGTCCGGGCC
>JBOGYU010000601.1:0-2846 GCA_050696935.1 Solirubrobacteraceae bacterium
GGCCGGGGCCGGGCGCGCCGGCGCGGCGGGCTGCTCCGGCCACGCCTCGGCGGGGCGGCCGAACAGCCAGCCCTGGCCGTAGTCGACGTCCGCCTCGCGCAGCACCGCCAGCTCCTCCGGCCGCTCGACCCCCTCGGCAACCACGCGCGCACCGACCTCGCGGGCGAAGGCCACGGTGGCGCGCAGGACGGCCTGGCGGCCCGCGTCGAGGTCAACGCCCGTGACCATGCCGCGGCACAGCTTCAGGAAGTCCGGCCGGATCTCGGCGACGTACTCGAGCGACGTGAAGCCCGCGCCGGCGTCGTCCACCGCCACGAGCGCGCCGCGGGCGATCCACGGCTCCAGGCGCTCCCGCAGCCGCGCGATGTCCTGGACCGCGTCCTGCTCGGTCAGCTCGATCACGAGCCGCGAGGGGAGCCGGCCGGCGAGGCGCTCGAGCCCGGGATGGCCGAGCGCGTCGGGCGCCACGTTGACGAACAGCAGCCGGCCGGCGGGCGGGGCGCCGGCCTCGCACGTCGCCGCCCAGCAAGCGACCTCCAGGTCGTGCCGCAGCCCGGAGCGCCCGGCGGCGGCCAGCGTCACGTCCGGCGGCAGCGCCACCATCCCAGGGGGCGTCGGGAAGCGCGCGAGCCCCTCGTAGCCGATCGGCTCGAGATCGCTCAGCCGGACGATCGGCTGGAACACGGCGCGGATCGCGCCGGGCTCGAGCAGCTCGCGGAAGTCGTTGCCGCGCGCGCGTGAGGAAGCGTGCCGCTGGGCCATCTTCCGGGGCATCGGCGCCCCGGGCAGCGACTTGAGCTAATGGATGTCCGGCGGGCGAGCAGCAACCACGCGGAGGCCGCGACCCGGCGTGCGGTGCAGCCGCGGCACGCCATCCATGATGCGGTCGATCTCCGGCCGGTCGAGCACCTCGTTGCGCAGCAGCGCGCTGGCGAGCCTTTCGAGCTGGTCGCGGTGCTCGGTGATCAGCCGGGCGGCGCCGCGCATCGCCTCGTCGGCGAGGTGCTGCTGCTCCTCGTCCCGGAGCTGGCGCGTGCGGTCGGACACCGCGCCGCCCTCCGCCGACACCTTGCGCGACGTGATCGAGGTGCCCATCGCGTACTCGTGCACCATCGAGCGCGAGATCTCCGCCACGCGGTGCAGGTCGTCCGACGCGCCGTTGGTGATGGCGCCGAACACGATCTCCTCCGCCGCGCGCCCGCCGAGCAGCACCGTCATGTAGTCGAGCAGCTCCTCGCGGGTCTTCAGGTAGCGGTCCTCCTCGGGCAGGTTGAGCGTGTAGCCGAGAGCGCGCCCGCGCGGGACGATCGAGATCTTGTGCACGCGGTCCACGCCGGGCAGCAGCTCGGCGCACAGCGCGTGGCCGGCCTCGTGGAACGCGACCACGCGGCGCTCGTGCTCGTTCAGCGTGCGGCGCGACTGCATGCCGGCCACGACGCGCTCGACCGCGTCGTCGAAATCGGCGTGCACGATCGAGTCGCGGTGCGCGCGGGCCGCGAAGATCGCGGCCTCGTTGCAGATGTTCGCGAGGTCGGCGCCCGTGAGGCCGGCGCTCTGGCGAGCGATCGTCTCCAGGTCGCAGTCCGTCGCGAGCGGCTTGCCGCGGGTGTGCACCTTCAGGATCGCCTCGCGGCCGCCGACGTCGGGCGGCGAGACGAAGATCTGACGGTCGAACCGGCCGGGGCGCAGGAGCGCCGGGTCGAGCTTCTCGAGCAGGTTGGAGGCGGCGATCACGACGAGGTCGCCGGTGGTGGAGAAGCCGTCCATCTCCACCAGGAGCTGGTTGAGCGTCTGCTCGCGCTCGCCGTTGGTGTCACCGGTGCCGCGCTGACCGCCGACGGCGTCGATCTCGTCGATGAAGATGATCGCGGGCCGGTGCTCGCGGGCGATCGTGAACAGCCGCCGGATGCGGGCGGCGCCGAGGCCGGCGAACATCTCCACGAACGCGGCGGCGCTCTGGGAGAAGAAGTTGGCGCCCGACTCGTGAGCGACCGCCTTCGCGAGCAGCGTCTTGCCGGTGCCCGGCGGGCCGTGCAGGAGGATGCCCTTCGGCACGCTGGCGCCGAGCTTGTGGAAGCGACCGGGGTCGCGCAGGAACTCGACGACCTCCTGCAGCTCGGCCTTCGCCTCGTCCACGCCGGCCACCCCGCCCCAGTCGACCGACTTGCTCGACTCGGGCTTGATCTGCTGCGGCTTGGTCCGCGGCATCAGCTTCATCATCCGCCAGATGAAGAAGACCAGCAGGCCCATGAAGATGATCGGGGCCCACGTGATGATCCATCCCTCGATCTGGTACCACGCGACGGCTTCCATGCGCATAGGCCAAGTATGCCCCGTGATGCCCGATCCGGGCTAGGGTCTGGACCCTATTCCGGTGCTTCGACGCGGAGGATCTCGCCGAGCGCGGCCCGGCCCACCTCGAGCTGGCGCTCGTCCGGCTCGCGCGTTCCGATCACGCGCTGGAGCTCGAAGCCCGGGCGGCGGAGGGCGCGCGCGAGCGGCGTCGACGCGTTGCGCTCGCACCAGGCGAACACCTCCACGGCGGCCGCGGTGGAGGCGACCGCCACCCCGGCGCCCGCCACGGGCCCGGGGCGCTCGAGCACCCGCCGCACGAGCAGCGCGCCGGCCAGGTTGGAGGCCAGCAGCGGCGTGACGAGGTGCGAGCCGCAGCGGTCGTGCTCCTTGGCGGCGTCGGCCGCGTCGGCCGTCTCGTCGGCGGCCTCGTAGGCGGCGATCGCCTTGTGCTCGACGCCGTGGTAGGCGGCCAGGTCGCCGCCGCGGAGCGCGAGCACGGCGGGCGCGAGCGAGAGGGCCGCGGCGGCCGCCTCGCCGGGCACGCCCGGGAC
>JBOGYU010000602.1:0-2836 GCA_050696935.1 Solirubrobacteraceae bacterium
CGCTTCACCGACGCCCTCACGAACGCCGACGCATGACTCGGGGCCACCGTGGATCGCTACTCCTTCAATGTCGGGCTCTCTCATCCCTTTCTCCATGCCGGTTTATCCCGGCGATTCTGTAGCCCCATTCGCGGTATAGCTCGTCCGAGCCCAGCACGAACGCGGCGTCGACGGTCGCCCCTTGCGCACGGTGCGCCGTGATCGCGTAACCGTGGTCGAGGCCTTCGGCGGCGTACCGCGCCGGAAGCTCTACCCGACGGCCGCCGTCGAGCTCAATTGTCAGCCCCTCGCGCGCGATCGCTGCGACGACGCCTGCGTCGCCATTGACGACGCCGAGCTCATAGTCATTGCGTGTCGCGATGACCCGGTCTCCGACCGCGTATTCGCGCCCACCGCTCAGAAGCTCGCTGCTCCCGAGCCGACCCACCTGTCGCATGCGATCGCGCGCCCTGGCGTTCAGATCCGCGACGTCGCTCCGGCGGTGGGCGATCATTAGTGCATCAGCGCCACGCTGCTGCGCCGCCCACCAGTCCGCGACGAGGGCCTCGCGCGCCGCCTGAGCGTTCGGCATCGCCACAAGGCGGCCTCGGTCGTGGTACGCGCGGGCGAACCGGTCGACATCTCCTTCTCGCAGTGCAGCCAGCGCGCCGCGTTCCCACTCCTCTCGTTGTCGCCGGACCTCGTGCAGCTCGGTGGCGCCGAGCCGCTCGGCGAGCGCGCGAAAGGCACCGCCGGCCTCGATCTCCGGCAGCTGCCGGTCGTCGCCCACCAGGACCAGCTTCGCGCTCGACCGCTCGACGGCCGCGGCGAGCGTCGCCAGGTCGCGCGTCCCCGCCATCCCGGCCTCGTCGACGATCAGCACGGCGGCCTCGGCGAGCGCGACGCCGTCGTGCAGCACCCGCTTGAGCCGCGCGATCGTCGTCGTGTCGATGCCGGCCTGATCCCGCAGCTCGCACGCCGCCCGCGCGGAGAGGGCACAGCCGACGACCGGGATGCCGCTACGGCGCCACGCCTCGGCTGCGGCCTCGAGGGCGAACGTCTTGCCCGTGCCGGCGGCGGCGCGAACGACATGAACGCCGTCGCCGTCCTGGGCGAGCGCCACGACCAGCTCGCGTTGCTCATCGCTCAACCTCGGCCGCGCATCGAGCGCGGCCCGGACGGCATCGACGCTCGCCACCGCCACCGCGGCACGCCGACGCCCATCGGCGCGGTCGAGCAACTCCCGTTCGGTGCGCAGCAACGAGCGCGTCGTGTATTGCCGCTCGCCACGAACGACGGCGAGCTCGACGATCTCCTCTCCCGCGAGGAACGCATCGACCCATCGCTCGACGGCGTGGACGTGCAGACCGTCCCGCGCCGCGCCGGCGACCGCCTGCAGGACGTCGCAGCGCGCGAAACTCGAGTGGCCGGCCGTCAGCCCGTCATCGCCGAGGAGTCGCTCGGCGAGCTCGTCGCCGTCCTCCCACGGCCGCCGGAACGCGTCGCGACGAAGCACGCGACGCAGCTCGAACCGACCGAGGCCATGCTCCGCTGCGCGAGCCCGCCACTCCTCGCGGAGGCGATCGACCGGGACGCCGTACTCCTTGCGCCGCCGAGTCTCGAGCGTCGCCACCTGCGCCGCCCGCGCCGAACGCTCGCCGCGCACCGCCATGTGCTCGAGGATCTCGGCCCGCCGCTGCGAGAAGTGCTCGATCACCGCCCGCGGCACGCCGACGATATCTGCCGTCCCGCGCTCGACGACATGCCAGCGCAGCCCCAGCCGCTCGCTCAGCTCTGCGCGCAGCGCCGCCTGGTACAGGTACCCCGCCGTCCTTGCATGGCGGTAGAGCGGCCGGCCGTCGAGCGCCGTCCAGCGGCCATCCGGCCCTTGCGTGGCGTTTGCAACCACGACATGGGTGTGCAGCAACGGATCGCCAGCGCGCGACGACCGATGCCGGAACGCAGCGGCAACGAACCCACGCCCGCGGACCAGCACCGCGCCGCCATGCCCACGGCGTGTCGCACACGCCTCGCGCTCTAGGTAGCCGAGCGCCTCGGCGACGGCCTCGTCGTGGGCGCGAACGATCTCCCGCACCACGTCCGGCTCGCAGATCCCGAACAGCACCCCGACGCTCTTCGGCGCCCGGAACGTGAGATCGAACCCGGCGACCGCACCCGACGCGAGCGGCCGCCGAAGGAGCTCGCCGGTCGCCGGATCCTCGGCGTTCAGCAGCCGAACGACGCCCTGCTCGCTGACCGCGCCGTCCAGGCTGAGCGACGTGGCGCCACTGCCCATCCACTCGCCCGGCGCTTCGCCTTCGCCGGCGTTGTAGTCCTCGCGCCCCTGCGCGACCTGGTCGACGTAGTAACGCCCAGCCGTGGGACCTGCGGCCAGCTTCCCGATCGTCAGCATGCTCGTCCGTCAAGCCGCTGACGGGACGGCGCGGGCGAACGACTGTCAGAGAAGGTCGCTGCCGGAGCCACACAGCGGTGTCGGACGAACCGGCGTCATTCCGTGAGGTTCGTCAACGGGCACCCCGGTGCAAGTCTGTGCCGCCGAGTTATGCCGTTCGGAAGCGCCGGCCGAACGAAGTTCTTCACGAATGGGCCGACGTTGTCCGACGCGCCGCGTATGGGCGTGGCAAGGGGCCGTTGTTGTCGCCGGAGCAGGTGGCCGAGTGGTGCGGGCTGTCGAGGCGGGCGGTGTACTGGCGATCGAGCGTGGCGAGCTTCCGGGGTCGCGGCTCTGCCACCGGCTCAGGATCAGACTCACAGACGTCGAGGCGTGGGTCGACGCCACCCGCGTGCCGGCTCCGGCGCCCCACCTCCCCGCTCGGCGGAACAGCGGGGCTAATGG
>JBOGYU010000603.1:0-2836 GCA_050696935.1 Solirubrobacteraceae bacterium
GGGCAGCATCGCCGCCGCCGACAGCGGCGCGCCGGAGTCGCCCAGCGCGACGGCCACGGCCAGCAGCGCCGCGGTAAGGGCCCCGCCGACCAGGACGAGCTCGACCTGCCGGCGCTCGAGGCCGGACGACCGCCGCAGCCGCACCGCCAGCGAGGCGAGCGAGCCGGCGCCCGCCGCGACCAGCAGCACGGCGCCCCACGAGAGGACGCCCGACAACTCGGGCGCCGCAAGCAGGCTCTCGGTCCCCGGGTACGGCGGCGGCACGTCGAGGTCCGCGTACGGCGCGGTCGCCCACCACAGCGTCGTCGCCGCGACGCCCATGACCCCCGCCCACGCGACCGGTCGCCAGCGCGGCCCCGGCAACCCGCCGTCCGGGTACAGCAGCAGGAGCAGCGTGGGCACGAGGCAGAAGCCGGGGACCCATAGCCACTGGCTCACCCACAGCGCCGCCTCCCCGCCCCCGCCGGGCTCCGCCAGCGCGCGGTCCGCCCACTCGCCGCACAGCGCGGCGGTGCCCAGGCACAGCCCGATCGCGAGCATCAGCCACCCGACCGCGTTGCGCGGCGCATGGGCCGCCGCGACGGCCCCCGGCAGCCCACAGGTCAGCGTGCCCGCGAGCGGCATCAGCGCGAAGTCCACCGGCCACGGCGACGGCCCCTCGGCCCCCAGCCGCAGCGCCACGGCGGCGCAGAACAGCGCGAGCACGACGGAGGCTCCGACCCAGGTGAGTCGCATGACGCCGGACAGTGTGCACCGGCGGCGTCCCGCCGACCCGGGACGAGCCGTCCCGATCGACCGGGACGCCCGCCCCATGGACGCACGGGACGCGGGCGGGCGACGCTGGACGGCGTCAACCACCGAAGGAGACCCCGATGTCGACCGTCGCGCTCACCACCTCGATGCCCGTCACCGTCCGCGCCGCCCAGGTGCTGGCCGGAGCGATGGGGCTGCTCATGGCCGCCGGCGTGTTCATCTTCGCGATCGCCCCCGCCGACGAGGCGCTCGACGTGATCCTCGCCGTCCCGCTCGTCGCCGCCGCGCTCGGCATCCTGTCCGTCGCCGTGCTCGCCGGCACCCGCCGCCGCCGCGTCCGGACCGCGGGGCTGGCCCTTGCCGCGGCGCATGTCGTCTGGACGATCTACAAGGTCTTCCCCTACGGCGAGCAGGAGAGCGTCATGTTCTTCGCGCTCAACGTGCCGATGCTGGCCTGCCTCGCGACCGCGTCCGCGCGGGACTGGTTCAGCCGCTGAGACTCGCCGCCCGGCCGGCATCCCGCCGGCCGGGCGGTAGCATCCGCCCCAGGACATGGATGCCTGGGTGCTCTGGCTGATCGCTGCGGCGATCTTCGGTGTGGGGGAGATCGCGACCCTCAGCTTCTTCCTGGCTCCGTTCGCGGGCGGTGCGCTCGTCGCGGCGCTCGTCGCCGCCGCCGGCGCCGGGACGGCCATCAGCTGGGTCGTCTTCCTCGTGGTCTCCGTCGTGCTCCTCGCCGCGCTGCGCCCCCTGGCCCGCTCGCACCGCAGGCAGCCGCCGCAGCTGCGCACCGGGACGGCCGCGCTCGTCGGCCGCACGGGAATGGTGATCGAGCGGATCGTCAACGACGAGGGCGTCGGCAGCATCAGGATCGACGGCGAGGTGTGGACCGCTCGCGCGTTCGACGAGGACCAGGTGATCGAAGCGGGCAAGCGGGTGCAGGTGCTCGAGATCAGGGGCGCCACGGCGCTCGTGGCGGAATGAGGAGGCGGGTGGCCCCTCCCGCAGGCCCTGGCGCCCTTGGATCGGCCGCTGATCACCGCCTGGCGGCGTCCTCGACCCTTGAAATCCCAGAGGGATTCCTGCGGGGCTGCGTCCTAGCCAGGCGGCGCCAGCGACCGCCCAAGGACACCACGACCCACGGGAGGAACCACTGATGGACGCCGGATTGATCGCGCTGATCGTGCTCGCCGTGTTCCTGTTCATCGTCGCGGCATCGGGCGTGCGGATCGTCCCGCAGGCCCGGGCCGGGATCGTGGAACGGCTCGGCCGCTACACGCGCACGCTGGACCCCGGGCTGACTCTGATCGTCCCGTTCGTCGACCGGGTGAAGCCGCTGCTCGACCTGCGCGAGCAGGTGGTCTCCTTCCCACCACAGCCGGTGATCACCGAGGACAACCTGGTGGTGGGGATCGACACGGTCATCTACTTCACGATCACCGACGCCAAGGCCGCCACCTACGAGGTCGCCCACCCGCTCCAGGCGATCGAGCAGCTCACGGTCACCACGCTGCGCAACGTGATCGGCGGCATGACGCTGGAGGAGACGCTGACGTCGCGCGACCAGATCAACTCCCAGCTGCGCTTGGTGCTCGACGACGCGACCGGCAAGTGGGGGATCCGGGTCAATCGCGTGGAGCTCAAGTCCGTGGAGCCGCCGCGCACCGTGCAGGAGGCGATGGAGAAGCAGATGCGCGCCGAGCGCGACCGGCGGGCGACGATCCTCACCGCCGAGGGCGTCAAGCAGTCCGCGATCCTCACCGCCGAGGGCGATAAGCAGTCCGCCGTGCTGAAGGCTGAGGGCGCACGCACCGCGGCGATCCTGCGCGCCGAGGGGGAGGCGAAGGCGATCGACACGGTGTTCCAGGCGATCCACGACGGCGCGCCCGACGAGAAGCTCCTCTCCTACCAGTACCTGCAGATGCTGCCGCAGCTCGCGCAGGGCGACGCGAACAAGATCTTCGTGATCCCGAGCGAGTTCTCGCAGGCGCTCGCCAACCTGGGCGGCAGGCTCGGCGCTCCCACCACCCCGCCGCGGCCGCGCCCGGAGGCCCGCAAGGCCGTCGACGAGGCGGGGGAGGCC
>JBOGYU010000604.1:0-2829 GCA_050696935.1 Solirubrobacteraceae bacterium
ATCACGAGCCGGCCGCCGAGCGCCTCGGCCCGCGCCTGCATCGAGCGCAGGCCGGTCGAGTCGCCGTCGGCGCCGGCCGGCATTCCCACGCCGTCGTCGGCCACCGCCAGCCGCAGCCGGTGGTGGTCGGACTCCAGCGCCACGTCCAGCCGGGTGGCCCGCGCGTGCCGCACCGCGTTGCTCATCGCCTCGCTCGCGACCCGGAACGCGTGCACCGCCACGTGGGTCGGGAGCGCCGGGGCGCGGCCGCCGACCGCGATCGGGATCCCGCTTGCCGCCTGCAGCTCGGCGGCGCGCCGCCGCAGCGCCTCCTCCAGCCGCCGCCCGCCGAGGGTGGTGCGCAGCTCCGTCAGGCTCGCGTCCATGTCCGCGCTCGCCGCCTCCAGCTCGCGGATCGCCAGGTCCACCCGCTCGCCGTCGATTCCCGCCAGCGACGTGAGCACCAGGTGGGCGGCGTGGATGCGCTGCTTCGCGGAGTCGTGCAGCTCCCACCCGATCCGCCGCCGCTCGGCCTCCAGGGCGAGCGCCTCGGCGCGCTCGCGCTCGGCGTCCATGCCCTCGAGCAGGTGCTGGGCGTGGGCCAGCGCGAAGACCACCAGCGGCGGGATCAGCAGGTGGGTCAGGAAGCTCTCCAGCCGCGCGGTGGAGCCGAGCGTCGCCCAGTCCACCCCCACCAGCAGGGCCACGGCGAAGTAGACGACCGAGAACGCCGCGCCCGCAATCAGCGCCCGGCGCATCGGGAACCCGGTCGCCGGGAGCATCAGCGCGCTGACGGCCATCAGGTAGAACGGGCTGCGCCACTCGCCGGACGCGACGACCAGCGCCAGGACGACGACCACGTCCACGAGCCACGCGAGCGGACGGCGCTGGAGGTCCGGCCACAGCCGCACCGCGGCGATCGACCACGCGCCCCAGCCGATCGCCAGCGCGCCGAGCAGCGGGTCGGCGTCCGTGATCGGCCGCAGCGCGAGCATCCCCGTCGCCACCAGCGCGGTCGCCGCGCGGGTGACCGTGAACAGGGCCAGCCAGCGGCGCTCGTACACGCGGCGTCTGTCGTTCACGGCTCCACCAGCCCCCGCCGGATCGCCCACCGCGTGAGGTCCACGCGGTCGCGGAGATCGAGCTTCTCGAGGATGTTCGCGCGGTGGCGCTCCACGGTCTTGGGCGAGATCACGAGCGTCTCGGCGATCTCCTTCGTGGTGTGGCCCTCGGCGATCAGCTTCACGATCTCGGCCTCGCGCGGCGTGAGCGGCTCGGCCGGGCCCTGGTGGCGGCGGTGCGAGCGGATCAGCGCGTCCACGCCCCCGGGGTGCAGCCAGGACTCGCCGCGCAGCACCGCGCGGCACGCCTCCACCAGCTCCCGGTCCACGGCCGACTTGAGCACGAAACCGGTCGCCCCCACCCGCAGCGCCTCGAACAGGTACGCCTCGCTGTCGTGCATCGTCAGGACGAGCAGCTTCAGCTCGGGCCGGCGCTGGGAGAGCTGGCGCGCGGCCTGCAGCCCGGTCAGTCGCGGCATCGCCACGTCGAGCACCGCGAGGTCCACGTCCTCGCGCAGCGCCGCCTCCACCGCCTCCGCCCCGTCGCCCGCCTCGGCGACGACCTCGAGGTCCGGCTCGGCGTCGAGGATCAGGCGCAGCCCGCGACGGACCATCGCGTGGTCGTCCGCGATCAGGAGCCTGGCCTTCAGCGGGACGCTCACGCCCTGCTCCGCATGGTCGCCGTCAGGCAGGCACCTCGATCGAGCCGGGTGGCCGTGGTCACGCGTGCGCCTCCAGGATCGGCACGTCGAGGCGCACCTCCACCCCGCCGCCGGGCCGGTCGCCGACCAGCAGCCGGCCCCCGACCAGCAGCGCGCGCTCGCGCATCCCGCGGATGCCGCTGGCCGGCCCGATGGTGCGCGGGAGCCCGCGCCCGTCGTCGGTCACCCGCAGCCGGACGCCGCCATCGTCGCACTCGAGCACGAGCCGGACTGAATCCGCCTCGGCGTGGCGCGCGGCATTGGTGAGCGCCTCCTGGGCGATCCGGTAGATCACCAGCTCGGCCTCCCGGCTGAGCTGCGGGAGCGGCGCCTCGACCGCCGCCTCCACGGTCATCCCGGTGCGCTCGCCGTGCCAGGTGGCGAGCGCTCGCAGCGCGCTCGCGAGGCCGAGGTCCTCGAGCGCGTCCGGCCGCAGCCGGCGCACGATCCGGCGCAGCTCGTCGAGGCTCGTCCGCGTCGCCTCCTGGGCGTCGACCAGCTCGCCCCGCAGCGGCTCGGGCACGCGCCGCTCGGCGCGCTCGAGGTGCATGAGCAGCGCGGTGAGCGACTGGCCGAGCTCGTCGTGCAGCTCGCGCGCGAGCCGGCGCTGCTCGGTCTCGCGGTCGGCGAGCAGCCGCCGCGCGCTCTCCCGCCGCTCGGCCTCAAGCCGGACCGCCATCGCGTTGAACGGCTGCGCCAGGTCGGCGGGCGTCCCGTCGGCCGCCCGGCCGTCGAGCCGTACCCCGGGCTCCAGCGGGTCGATCCGGCGCATCGAGTCGCGCAGGCGCTCGAGCGGGACCAGGGCGCGCCACACCAGCACGGCGTCGACGGCGAGCATCACCGCGCCGCCGGCGACCAGGACCGCCAGCTCCTCGCCGCTGATCGCCCTCCCCGATGCCACGACCGCCACCAGGCCCGCGATGCCGACCGCGAGGTTGGCGAGCATCACGCGCTGGAAGACGGTCATGCCCCTCCTGTCGAGATGGATGGCGCCACGCATGGTGGCACGCCCCGATGGCAGGGAGGCGACGTGCTAGGTGACACCCGCCCCGGACCCGCGCGGGGGCGTCGCCGCCGCGGCGCATCTC
>JBOGYU010000605.1:0-2826 GCA_050696935.1 Solirubrobacteraceae bacterium
GTCGGCAGGCGGGGCCGCGGCCGGCTGCCGACGCCCGGGAACGTCGAGACGCCGCGCTCGAGCCGCTCGGGCGGGAGGCCCAGCGCGCGCACGTACGCCTCGGACGCCGGGCCGTGGGCGAAGAAGCGGTCCACTCGCCGCAGCGCATCCCGCGCCTCCCGGTGGAACGCCCGTCCCGGCCACCGCAGCGCGTTGTGCTCGCTGGCCACGAGCGGCGTCCCGTCCGGCACCGCGTTCGCGGCGGCCCACCACCCGCCGAACATGTGCGCGTGCACCAGGTCCGCCGCTACGAGCCGCGGCGCAAGCCAGGCCGCGAACGCCGCCGACGGCGTCCATTGGAGATCCATGGGGCCGTGGTCCCCCGTCGGTGCGGGCGTCTCGGGCCCGGCCCGGTGGTCCGGCGTCGCGGCGTACGCCTCGACGTCCAGCCCGTGCTCGTGGGCGAGGGCGATCCCATCCGGGGTGGCGGTGCCGGCCAGCAGGCGCGACTCGATCCCGTGGCGCCGCAGGGCCGCGGTGAGCCAGAACGCCCCGAGTTGGGCGCCGCCGGGCTCGAGCTTGGCCATCACGCGGGTGACCTGCAACGTTCCCCTGGTACCCCGGGACGGCCAGGGTCAGATCCGGGGCCCCTGAGGGTCATCCCCAATAGGAACGCGGGCCTCCGCCCGCCACGCTGGCAGCCATGACCGATCCCACCGATCCCACTGACCAGATCCCCGAGGACCAGCCCGCGACGCCCAAGGAGGAGCCCGGCCCCAAGCGCCTCACACGCTCCGGCTCCGATGCCATCATCGGCGGCGTCGCCGGCGGCCTCGCCCGCTACTTCGGAATCGACCCGATCCTGTTCCGGATCGGCTTCGTCGTGCTGTCGTTCTTCGGCGGCGCCGGCGTCCTCGCCTACGTCATCCTGCTCGCCTTCGTGCCGTCCGACGGCGAAGAGCGGCCGGGCGGCACGAGCCGGGCGGCCGCGATCGCCGGCGCCGTCGTGCTCGGCGTCGCCCTCGTCACGTTTCTCGGCCCTCCTCTCTTCTTCTTCGGCCCCGGGATGCTTGTCCTGGCAGTCGTCGTCGTGGCCGGTGTCCTGCTCTGGCGAGCGCTCGGCGGAGCGGCCGAGGGCGACCCCGGCCGGACCGTCGCCCGGATCGCGCTCGCCGCGCTCCTCGTCGTCCTCGTCGCCGGCGGAGCCGTCGGCGTCGGGCTGGCCGCTGCCCTGGGCGGCGGGGTGGTGATCGCCTCGCTGGCGGTCGTCGCCGGCCTCGCGCTCGTCGCGACCGCCTTCTTCGGCGGCGCCCGCTGGCTGATCGTCCCCGCGCTGGTGCTTGTGCTCCCGCTCGGCCTGGTGGCGGCCGCCGACATCGACCTCCACGGCGGCGTCGGCGACCGCGAGTACCGGCCGGCGTCGATGAGCGAGCTGCGCGACCGCTACGAGATCGGCATCGGCGAGGTCGAGGTCGACCTGCGCGAGCTCGACCTGCCCGCCGGCCGCACGGACGTGGCGGTCGACGTCGGCATGGGCAGCGCGGTGGTGTACGTGCCCGAGGACGTGTGCGTGACCTCCGACATGGCGATCGGCGCCGGCGGCGTCGACCTGCTCGACCGCGAGAGCTTCGGCCTCGACGTGGCCGTCGCCGACTCGGCCACCGCGCCGGCCGGCCGGCCGCGGCTGCACCTCGACGCCGACGTCGGCGTCGGCGTGGTCGAGGTCGTCCGCGAGGGCTTTCTGCGCGACGGCTTCCACCGCGACGGATTCGACGGCCGCTTCGGGTACGACGGCGAGCTCGACGGCCTCGAGGGCGGGACGAACTGCTCGTGAGGCGCGTCGACCGGACCCCACTTCGAGGCCGGGCGGTCCGCTGGTGAGGCGCGTCGACCGCACCTCCCTCGTCGCCGGCCTCGCGATCACCTTCGTCGCGGTGGTGCTGCTGCTGGACCGCGCCGGGGCGATCGACGTGCGGTTCGGGTACGCCCTGCCGCTGCTGATCGCGGCGGTCGGCGCGATCCTGCTGGTCGCGGGCCTCGAGGGGCCCCGCGACCGGGACTGACGCTGGCAAGATGGCCGTCATGAGCGCCTCCGCCGTCGCTCCGCTGCGCCGCGACCCGGCCCGGGGCCTGGTGGCCGGCGTGGCGGCGGGGCTCGCCGGGCGGGTCGGGATCGACCCGATCATCGTCCGCGCCGGCTTCGTCGCGGCCTCGTTCGCCGGCGGCGCCGGCCTCGCGCTGTACCTCGTGGGCTGGGCGACGCTGCCGGCGGAGGGCGAGGAGGCCTCGGCGCCGCCGCGCGAGACCTGGATGGTGGTGGCCGGGATGGTGCTGCTCACGCTCGCCGCGCTGCTGCTGCTGCGCGAGTGGGGCATCTGGTTCAGCGACGCGGTGGTGTGGCCGCTCATCCTCGCCGCCGCGGGCGGGGCGCTGATCTGGCGCCAATCCAAAGGGTCAGACCCTTCAAGCAGTGCGCGCTTCGTGCTGCCGCGCGACGCGACCCAGCGGACGCTGGTCGGCGCCGCGCTCGTCGTCGGCGGCGGCCTGGTGTTCCTGTGGCTCAACGACGCGCTCCAGCCCGCGCGCGACGTCCTGCTCGCGGTCGTCGTGGTCGTCGTCGCGCTCACGCTGATCCTCGCGCCGTGGTGGCTGCGGCTCGTCCGCGGCCTGGCGACCGAGCGCTCCGAGCGGATCCGCTCCCAGGAGCGCGCCGAGGTGGCCGCCCACCTGCACGACTCGGTGCTCCAGACGCTGGCGCTGATGCAGAAGCGCGCCGGCGACCCGCGCGAGGTCGCTGCGCTCGCCCGCCGCCAGGAGCGGGAGCTGCGCGCCTGGCTCACCGACCGG
>JBOGYU010000606.1:0-2814 GCA_050696935.1 Solirubrobacteraceae bacterium
CGCCGCCGCGGACGCCGACGGCAGCGGCCTCTCGCGCCGCGAGCGCGAGGTCGTCCGGCACCTGGCGGCCGGCCGCACGAACCGGGAGATCGCCCAGGACCTGTTCCTCAGCCCGCGCACCGTCGACATGCACGTGCGCAAACATCCTGCGCAAGCTCGACTGCCGCTCGCGGGTGGAGGCCGCCGGGCGGGCGCGGGAGCTGGGACTCGCCTGACGCATCTTGATCCCCCGCTCAGGTTCGGCCGCCACCCTGACGGCCATGGCGCGCATCGAGCTCATCCCGGAGGTCAGGCCCGACGGCACTGTGGTGCTGCGAGCGGCCCTGGTCGGCCGGGGCGAGCGGCTGCGGCGGCTGCTGCGCCGGATCCGGCGCCGCCAGCGGCCCGCGTAGAGTCCCCGCAGTGACTGCCGAGCGCCGCGCCGTGCTCGTGACCGGCGCGTCCAGGGGGATCGGGGCCGCCGTGGCGCGCGCGTTCGCGGCGGCGGGGGAGCGGGTCGCGCTCCACCACCGGGCCGGCCGCGAGAAGGCCTTGCAGGTCGCCGCCTCGCTGCCCGGCGACGGGCACGTCGTCGTCGGCGCCGACCTCGCCGACCCGGAGGCCGTGCGCGCCATGGTCGAGGAAGCCGCGCAGGGGCTCCGCGGCCTCGATGTCCTCGTCAACAACGCCGGCGTCTTCGACCCCGCCCACCCGATCGCGAGGACGACCTACGAGCAGTGGCAGCGCGGTTGGCGGGACACGCTCGCGGTCAACCTGGTCGGGGCCGCGAACGTCACTTGGTGCGCCGTCCGCCACATGGGCCGCGGCGGGAGGATCGTCAACGTCGCCTCGCGCGGCGCGTTCCGCGGCGAGCCGGACCACCCGGCGTACGGCGCGAGCAAGGCGGGGCTGGTCGCGTTCGGCCAGTCGCTCGCGCGCTCGCTCGGCCCGCTGGGCATCGCGGTGACCTCGGTCGCGCCCGGCTTCACGGAGACGGACATGGCGGCGGAGGCGCTGGCCGGCGAGCGGGGCGCCGAGCGGCGGGCCGAGAGCCCGCTCGGGCGCGTGGCCACGGCCGAGGAGGTCGCGGCGGCCGTGCTCTACCTCGCCTCGGGGCCCGCCGAGATGGCCAGCGGTACCGTGCTCGACGTGAACGGCGCCTCCTACCTGCGCATGTGATGCGGGCACTGATCACCGGCGGCGGGCGCGGGATCGGCGCGAGCGTCGCTCGCGAGCTGGCGGGCGCCGGCATGGACGTGACCGTGACGGGGCGGCGCACTCGCGAGCAGGTCGAGCGCGTCGCGGACGAGGTCGGCGGGCGGGCGCTCGTGGGCGACGTGTCGAGGGGAGCGGGAGCTGCGCCCGCGCTCGCACTCCATCACCGACGAGCTGCGTTCCATGCGGCCCGAGCGGCCGGCCCCGGCGGACGCGGTCGCGGTGCTCGATCGCCTGCTCGACCTGGTGCGCGAGCAGTGGCGAATCCACTTCCTCACGGCCATCCCGGTTCACGCGGCGCGCGAGATCCTTCACGACGCCTGGGTGGAGCGGTTCGGCAAGAGCGACGAGCTCGAGCCGTACCGCCTGATCGAGGGCCTGCCGAACGAGACGCTCGAGGCCGACGAGCGCCTCTGGGAGATCGCCGAGCTCGCCCGCCGGCTCGACTGTCCGACGTGGTCCTCGAGCTTCCGGCGGACGCTGCGCTGAGCCGGCTCGCCGCGACGCAACACGGCCGCCAGGTGCTCCACGCGCTCTCGCCACGGAGCGCGCCGCGCGATCGGCCGCCCGCGACAGGCTCGAGCGCGAGACGCTCGCACGGATCGCCGACGGCGCACACCGTGAGGCGTTCGCGGACCTGCTCGCCCGCGTGACCGCCGCGGTCCCCCTCGAGGAGACGCACGCCTACCACATCGACTACCCGGGCCTGCCGGCCACGCGAGAGGCGCTGCTCGGCTTCGGACGGCGCCTGGTCGCCGAAGGGCGGCTGGATCGCGCCGACGACGTGTGGATGCTGCACCGGGACGAGTTGCGCGGTGCCATCCGAGCCGCCTGGGGAGCGGGCCTTCAGCACCTTGCCGCAGGGCGCCGCGAGGATCTCTCGCGCGCGCGGGCCGCGCTTCTCGCGCCGTACCATCGTCGTCTGCACGACTACCACGCCGGCGTGGACCCCGCTGTTCGCCTCGATCGGCGGGATCGTCACCGACACCGGCGGCATCCTCTCGCACGCCGCCGTCGTGGCCCGCGAGTACGGGCTGCCCGCGGTGGTCGGCGCCGAGATCGCGACCCGGGCCGTCCCCGACGGCGATCGGGTCGAGATCGACGTGGTTCTCCAGCAGCCGGGTCGTGACGAGGCTCATCGCGTCCATTCGTGGTCGGGGTCGTAGTAGGGGGCCCAGGCCCGCACGGGCCCGGCCATCACGTTGAGGTAGTAGTTGGCGTAGCCGGGCGCTGCGGAGACGACGTGGTAGCCGCGGGGGACGAGCACGACGTCGCGGTCGCGCACCGTCACGGTCTCGTCGAGCGCGCCGTCCCCCGTGTAGACGCGCTGGAGCGCGAAGCCCTGTGGCGGGGAGATCCGGTGGTAGTAGGTCTCCTCGAGGAACGACTCCTCGGGCATCGCGTCGCGGTCGTGCTTGTGCGGCGGGTAGCTCGACCAGTGTCCCGGCGGGGTGAGGACCTCGCACACGAGCAGCGCCTCGGCCGGCTGGTCGTCCAGGAGGATCGGCTGGATCCTGCGCTCGTGGGTGCCGTGCCCACGCACCTCCACCTCGCCCGGGGGCAGCACCCGCGGCTCGGCGCCGGCGCGCGCCGGCGCGGTGCAGAGCCCGAGCTCGGCGC
>JBOGYU010000607.1:0-2812 GCA_050696935.1 Solirubrobacteraceae bacterium
GCTGCGCGCCGCGGCGCGCGAGCCGGCGCGCGCAGCGGTGGCGGTGGCGGGCACGGCGACCTCGTGCGCCGCGATCGACCTGGAGCTGGACCCCTACGACCCGGCGCGCGTGGAGGGCCACGTGCTCGGAGCCGACCGCCTCCAGGCTATGCTGGCCCGGCTTGCCGCGATGACGGTGGCCGAGCGCCGCGGCGTGAACGGCCTGCACCCCGACCGCGCGCCCACGATCGTGGCTGGCGTGCTGATCCTGCTCGAGGCGCTCGCGGCCTTCGACCTGGACCGCGTCGAGGTGTCCGAGCGCGACATCCTGTGGGGCGTGGCGCTGGAGAGCACAATCTCGACGTGATGTCAAGAGTGAATGGCCGTTTCTCTGGACACTTGTTCGATTGTCGCGGCCCATAACCGCGCGCGATACTCCATTGCGTCGGAAAGGGCGGTCGTGCCTCCCGCCGCCGTCCTCCCGACGCATAGGTCCGGGCGATGCCGCATCATCGGCGCCTCCCGCCGTCCGGGCCACCCAAATAGGCCCCTTTAGGCACGTACCCCTGCCCGTCCTGACGGGGCCAACTTGAAGCCGCCCGCCCCCGCCGCGGGCGGCTTCACGTCTGCCCCTGGCAAGCGTCTCGTCGTCCCTGGCTGCGTCCTCGGGGGTGGTCCGTGCTGGCGCACTGTCCCACCCCACTGCGTCCTTGCCAGGAACGACGATCCGGATGCCAGGGGCAGACGTGGCCCGCTACGCCAGATTTGCGGAACGTGGATAAGCGACCTGTGGATCGGTCAAGACGTTGACCAGCGCCGGCCGCCCCGCGCCCAGCGCGCGCTCGAGCGCCGGGCGCAGCTCTCCCGGCTCGCGCACGAGCTCGCCGTGGCCGCCGAGCGCCTCGACCACCTGGTCGTAGCGGGTCTCCGGCCGCAGGTCGGCGGCGACGGAGTACCCGTAGAGGAACTCCATCGGGTGCTTCTCCAGCGCCCAGACTCCGTTGTTGCCCATCACGCCGGTCACCTGGACGCCGTGACGCGCCAGGGTGTCGAACTCCAGGCCCGAGAAGCCGAAGGCCCCGTCGCCGAGCAGGAGCACCACCTGGCGGCCGGGGTGGGCGAGCTTGGCCGCCAGCGCGTACCCCGGTCCGGTGCCCAGGCAGCCGAACGGCCCGGGGTCCAGCCAGCAGCCGGGCGCGTAGGAGTCGAGCACGCGGCCGGCGTAGGAGACGAAGTCGCCGCCGTCGCCGATCACGATCGCGTCGCGGTCCAGCATCCCCGCCAGCTCGCCGTACACGCGCATGGGGTGCAGCGGCGCGCGCCCGTCCGCGAGCTGCTCGCGGTCCGCCTCGCGCTTCTCCGTCTCGACGCCCCGCAGGTGCTCGACCCACGCCGACGTGTCCGGCACCGTCGCCCCCGCGAGCGCGTGCAGCGACTCCGCGATGTCCCCCCAGCACTCGGCCGCCACCGCTCGCGGGTGGTCGCGCTCGGGCTCCGCGAGGTCGATCGCGACCAGCTCGGTCTCCTCGCCGAAGGCGCCGCCGAAGCCGAGCCGGAAGTCCATCGGCACCCCGATCACGAGCGCCACGTCGGCCTCCGTCAGCGCCGCGCTGCGCGCGCGCGAGAGGAAGTGCGGGTGGTCGGCGGGCAGGCAGCCGCGGGCGAGGCCGTTGAGGAACACCGGGATGCCGCCTGCCTCCGAGAGCTCGCGCAGCGCGTGCTCGCCATGGCCCCAGTAGAGGTTGTTGCCGGCCATGATCACCGGCCGCTCGGCGTCGCGGAGCAGGGCCGCCGCACGGTCGAGCGAGGCATCGGCGGCGCGCCGGCGAGCCGGGCGGCCGGCCGCCGGTGGCGGGGGCTCCTCGGCCTCCATGAACACCACGTCCAGCGGGAAGTCCAGGAACGCCGGGCCGGGGTGGTCGCGGTGCATGACCTCCCACGCGTCGTCGATCAGCGGCGGGATCTCCGCCGTGGCGCCCGCGGTCGCGGCGAGCTTGACCAGCGGGCGCACAAACGGCACGTGGTCGATCTCCTGCAGCGAGCCCTGGCCCCACCGCATCGCCGGCGCGCGGCCCCCGAGCAGCAGCACGGCCGAGTGGTTCTGCTGGGCCGACGCGAGCGCGCTCACCGCGTTCGTCACGCCCGGGCCGGCGGTCACCGCGGCCACGCCCGGCTCGCGCGTGACCTTGGCCCACCCCTCGGCGGCGAACGCGGCAGCGGATTCGTGCCGCACGTCGACGATGTCGATCCCCTCCGCGCGGCAGCCGTCGTAGATCGAGAACAGGTGGCCGCCCGAGAGCGTGAACAGCTTGCTGACGCCGTACGCCTTCAGGCGCCGCGCGACGAGGAGACCGCCGTGGACCGCGGTGGACATGGCGCGGAAACTTAAAGGGGACAGTCCCCTTTAGGTTGGCACCCCCCGGGCGGGGGGTCTGGAGGCGGCGATGCGTGAGCCCCGTCACGTCCGGGGCTACGGTCCCTCACATGGAGACCGAGACCCCGATTCGCGACGCCGACCTGGAGCTGCTGATCTCCGAGTCCGACCGCGACGAGCCGTTCCTCGTCACCCCGCGCCGCGCCGGCGAGCGCGAGCCGCGCGAGGAGCTCGACGAGCAGATCCTCGCCGGGCTGGTCGTCCCCTGGTAATCAAGGCGCTCGCACGAGCTTGCGAGTGCGAGTAAGCCGCACTCGATCTCGCTCGCACGAGCTTGCGAGTGCGAGTAAGCCGCACACTTATTCAGTGCCCGGCCGCGGCGGCGTGCATCCGCGCCGCGGCGGCCGCACCCGACAGCTGGTCCTCGCCCCAGTAGAGGGCGCGCCCCACGCGCAGCGC
>JBOGYU010000608.1:0-2808 GCA_050696935.1 Solirubrobacteraceae bacterium
CATGGCGACCGCGGCGGGTCAGAGGCCGAGGCGCGCGCGCTCATGCGCACCGGCGACAGGCTCGCGCTCGCGTTCTGGCAGGCGGTGGCCGACGGCGCGCGCTGGCCGCGCAAGAAGATGGCGCGGGACTCGCCACTGCGGGCGCTCTACCGGCTGTACGGAAGCGACGGGCCGCTGCACGCGATCGGCGTGCCCTCGGGCCGCTGGCCGCAGCAGGTGACCACCACGGTCACGCTGCCGTTCGACTCCGACGGTCCGCTGGTGACAGGCGGAGCCGTGTTCGCCGGCGGTGCCGCCCACCGGTATGCCCTGCAGTGGTGGCTCGAGCTGGGGAAGCCGGTCGTGGGCGAGGTCCGACCGGCATTGGACACTGACGGGCCGACCCGACCGCGGCCGCCGGCCGTCGAGCTCGATCCCGTGGCCGCCGCGCTTTGGCGCGTCGAGCCGGCGCGCAGCGGCATGCCGATCGCCGTCCGCTGCCTGGCGACCTGGTGGCGCGTGCAGAGCGGCGTCGACCCGTCCCACGAGCCCGGCGCGGTCGCGGCGGCTGTGGCGGGCGCGGTCGCGCGCGCCGCGGGCATGCGCCGACGACGCGAGGAGACCGCTCGCTCGTACGGCACTCACTTCGAGGGCGTGGAACGCGTCGTGGTAGGCGACCTCGGGGACCGTCTGCGCCTCGACCGCCTTCGTGGCTGGTGAGCCCGCTTCGCCTCACGCGATCTACGCTCCGCAGCACTTCTTGTACTTGCGGCCGCTACCGCACGGGCATGGCTCGTTGCGGCCGGTCTTCGGTGCGATGCGTTGCCCCAACTCGGCGGCGAGCGCGGCCTGGGCGGCTTCGGGGTCTGCCAGCGACCGGTGAACGTCGCCGGCGCGCACGTGTCCAGATGTCGCCGGGGAACGCGCGCAGGTCGCGTCGATGCGCGAGCGGGCGTCGGCGGCGCGGCCCGCTTCAGCGGATATCACCGCCGCGTTGTTGGCATAGACGGAGCGGTGGTCGGTGTCGAGTTCGGCGAAGACGTCCGCGATCCTGAGGGCGTCGTCGAACATCCCGCGACGGGCCAGGGTCCAGGGCAGCTCGCACATCCAGTCGTGCGCCATCCAGGCCTCGACCCAGGCTTCGAAGTCGGCCGGTCGGCCGCGCAGCGGTCTGCCAGCTCGAGTGCCGCCGCGGCGTCGTCACGGAGCACCTCGACGTCCGCGTCGGGGAGCCGGTCGATCGCGTCCTGGAGCCGGCTGAGCAGCGCGAGCGGCAGGCCGTAGGTTGGCTCGCTGAGCGCCGACGAGGCGTCGGCGATGGCGCGCCAGCCGTCGGGATTGCTGCTCTCGGCGCGCCTAAGGCGCTCGGCGATGATCTCGCCTGCCTGCTGGAAGTGCGGCGGGCACATCGCGGACTGGTTGTCCGCGAGCTCGGCCGGGAAGCCGAAGCGCCGTCCAGCGCATGCCGGACAGTCCGCCGCCGGCTCGGCGAGCGGATCGAGTGCCACGCGGGAGCGATCGAGGTCGACTGGGCCGAGTCGCGCAGCCAGCGGCGGACGGTGAGACCGACACGCCGAGCTCGGCGGCGGCCTGGTCGATCGTCACCAGCTGCGAGTCCGGGCCGGGCGACGGGGCCGCGGGGATGCCGGCGCGCTGGCGCGCGGAGTGAAAGGTCCTGCGCGCCGCTCAGGTGGCGGTCATGGAGTGGCCGCCCTCGGCCTCGAACAGCTTGATCTGGCTGGTGTCGAGCGTGAGCTCGGCCTCGCCGCCCGGCGAGGCCTTGCTGTCGGCCGACAGGCGGGCGACCACCTGCTGGGCCCCATCGCCGTGGCGCGGGAGGTCCTCCATCCCGGCGTCGGCGGCCAGCTCCTGCAGGTCGTCCGACTGAAGCTGCTGATCGGCCTCGACGTCGAAGTAGACGTACAGCTCGGAGCCCATCGACTCGACGACGTCGATCTTGGTCCGGAAGCGCATCCGGTCGGGCAGGTCGCCCTCCACCGCCGCGTCCTCGAAGTGCTCGGGCCGCACGCCGACGATCACGTCGCGCGCGCCCTTGCCGGGGGCGCGCTGCAGCTGCGCGCGCTGCCTCTCCGGGAGCGTCGTATCGCCGAGCGGCGTCTTGACGACGTCGCCCTCCAGCCGGCCGGGAAGGAAGTTCATCGACGGCGAGCCGATGAACCCGGCGACGAACAGGTTGTGCGGGTCCTCGTACAGGTTGCCCGGGCTGTCGACCTGCTGGATGACGCCGGCGCGCATGACCGCGACGCGGTCGCCGAGCGTCATCGCCTCCGTCTGGTCGTGGGTCACGTAGACGGTGGTCGTGCCGAGCCGGTCCTGGATCCGCGAGACCTCCGTGCGCATCTGCACGCGCAGCTTGGCGTCGAGGTTCGACAGCGGCTCGTCCATCAGGAACGCCTTCGGGTCGCGCACGATCGCGCGGCCCATCGCCACGCGCTGGCGCTGGCCGCCGGAGAGGTTGGCCGGCTTGCGCTCCAGGTGCTGCTCGAGGTCGAGGATCTTCGCCGCCTCGGTCACCTTGCGCTCGATCTCCGACTTGTCGGCCTTCGCCAGCTTGAGCGCGAAGCCCATGTTCTCGCGCACCGTCATGTGCGGGTAGAGCGCGTAGTTCTGGAAGACCATCGCGATGTCGCGGTCGCGCGGCGCCAGGTCGTTCACGCGCTCGCCGCCGATGATCAGGTCGCCCTCGGTGATGTCCTCCAGCCCGGCGATCATCCGCAGCGCGGTGGACTTCCCGCACCCGGACGGGCCGACGAGGATCATGAACTCCCCGTCGCCGATGTCGAGGTCGATGCTCTTGACGGCCTCGAA
>JBOGYU010000609.1:0-2788 GCA_050696935.1 Solirubrobacteraceae bacterium
CCGGCGAGCTGCGCCGCGAACGCGCCGGGAGCGGCGGGCGGCGAAGCGGGAACGGCGCCGCCGATGAGCTGCTGCAGCTCGGCGACGCGGGCGACGGCCATGGCCACGCTCATCGAACGACCTCGAAGGGGACGACGGCCATCGGCACGGCGGACCGGCGTTCCGCGATCGTCGCGCTCATGCGGCGACCTGCCCGCGGCGGTGGACGGAGAGGGCGACCTCGTCGAGCTCGCCCTGTGCCTTCCGGGCCCACTCGCGGTCGTGGACGGCGCGCTGGCGCGCCTCGAGCTTGTCGATCACCTGGCGGTCACGGGCGGCGCTGACCAGCGCGTCCCGGCGAGCGGCGACCTCGGCCTCGCGGCGGTCGAGGTCCAGCGCGGCCTCGCGGCGATCGCGCTCGACCCGCTCGATGTACGCCTGGGCCGCGATCAGGTCCATGCCCGTCGCGCGGGAGCTGACGGCCTCGCGGCCGGTCTGGCACGCGGCCGAGGCGGCGTGCGTGGCCTCCATCAGCATCGCCTCGCCCCGCAGCCGCAGCCGCAGCTCATGGGCGAGGTCCTCCTGCGCCCGCGCTTCCGCGCGCTCGCGCAGCGACTGGACGCGCTGGAGACGGAACGTGAAGGACGGAGTCTCCACGGCCGGAGTGATCGGACGGGTTCGTGGAACCTGTAGCCGATTCGCCGCCGGCGAACGTCAACTGCGGCATTAAGGGAGGCGGGAAGGGTTGCCGCGACGGGTCGACCAGAAGGTGTGTCCCGTTACTGGTCATAGCGACCAGTAACGGGCCACACCTTGAGCCGAGACGGTCCAGCGGTCCGATCGCTGACGCGCGCGGACCACTGCGGCAACCTGACCCGCCTCCCCTACAAGCCGCCGTTCGCCGGAGCCGTCAGGCGGCCAGATGCAGAGGCGGGATCGCGCTATGAAGCGGTGTCCCGGGCGACGGCGGCGGCGCCGGCTCGGCAGGGGGCGGGGGCGAAGACTCCGGCTCGGGCACGCCCATGAGCAGCGCGAGCTGCCGCAGCGCGGCGTCGGCCTCCTCCGCAGTCGACCGCTCGTCCACCGACTGGCGCAGGAACCCGTCGATCGGCTCGCGCGCCGCGATCGCGGCGTCCGTCGCCGCGTCGCTGCCGTGCTGGTACGCCCCGATCGCGATCAGGTCGGCCTTCTCCCGGTACGACGCCATCAGGCGCCGGACGTCGTCGCCGGCCGCACGCACGTCAGGCGCGACCACCTCCCCGATCAGGCGTGACACGCTGGCGAGCACGTCGATCGCCGGATAGTGACCCGCGTGCGCGAGGTCGCGCGAGAGCACGACGTGGCCGTCCAGGATCGACCGGGCCGCGTCGGCGATCGGCTCGTTCATGTCGTCGCCGTCGACCAGCACGGTGTACAGCCCCGTGATCGTCCCGGCCGGCGACGTGCCCGAACGCTCGAGCAGCTTCGGCAGCAGCGCGAACACGCTCGGCGTGTAGCCGCGCGTGGCCGGCGGCTCGCCGATCGCCAGCCCGACCTCCCGCTGGGCCATCGCGAAGCGCGTGACGGAGTCCATCATCAGGAGCACGTCGCGCCCCTGGTCCCGGAAGTGCTCGGCGATCGTGGTGGCCGTGAAGGCCGCCTTGATGCGAACCAGAGCCGGCTGGTCGGACGTCGCGACCACGACCACCGAGCGCGCCAGGCCCTCGGGCCCGAGGTCGCGCTCGATGAACTCGCGCACCTCCCGCCCGCGCTCGCCGACGAGGCAGATCACGTTCACCTCGGCCGCCGTGGAGCGGGCGATCATGCCCAGCAGCGAGGACTTCCCCACGCCCGAGCCGGCGAAGATGCCCAGGCGCTGGCCGCGCCCGCACGGCACCAGCGCATCCAAAGCACGCACGCCGAGCGACATCCGCTCGCGGATCCGCGGGCGCTCGAGCGGATCGGGCGGCGACGCCTGCACGTCACGCGGCCTCGACGCCCGCCCGCCGATCGGGCCCAGCCCGTCGATCGGCCGCCCGAGCCCGTCCAGGGAGCGGCCGAGCAGCTCGTCGGAGACGTCCACCCGCAGCGCCCGGCCGGTTGCGCTCACACGAGCGCCCGGGCCGATGCCCGTGGCCTCGCCGAGCGCCATCAGCAGCGTCCGCCCGGCACGGAAGCCGACGACCTCGGCGGGCACCGCCGGGCGCCCCCGCCCCGTCTCGATCGAGCACACCTCGCCGACCTCGGCCTCCAGGCCGGTGGCCTCGACGATCAGCCCGATCAGGTCGCGCACGCGGCCGTGGCGGCGGTGCAGGTCGGCGTCGCGCAGCGCTGCCGCCGCGCGGTCCACCGCCCCCGTCATGCCGACGACCCGAGCGTCGCCTCGATCACCTCGCGCGCGCGCTGGAGCTTGGTCTCCACCCGCGCGTCGACGTCCCCGTCGGGCGTGCGCACGACGGCGCCCCCGCGCGAGACGCGGCGCTCGGCCTGCACCTCGCAGTGCTCGATCCCGCCGAGGCCTGCCCGCATCCCGTCCATCGCGTCGCGCACCAGCTCCAGGTCCTCCGGATGCACCAGGACCGTCACGCGCTCGCGCTCGACGATCCCGCGCAGCGCGCCGCGCACCGCCTCGACCACACGCGCCGGCTCGACCGCCAACGCGCCGCCCAGCACCCTCTCGGCGAGGAACAGCGCGAGGTCGACGGCGTGGGACTCCAGCAGCTCCGCGCGCACGAACTGCTCGGCGCGCATGGCGTCCACGGCCTGCTCCAGAGCCGCCGTCGCGGGCGCGAGCGCGGCGAGCGCCTCCTCGCGCCCCTCGCGCAGCCCC
>JBOGYU010000610.1:0-2780 GCA_050696935.1 Solirubrobacteraceae bacterium
GGATAAGCGTGCCGCCCAGGCCGCCCGCAGGCGCCGCCGGCCCTGCCTGGCTGGCCCCTGGTGGCAGCGACCCGAGCCCCGGGCCACAGAGCAGGGTCGGTCAGGCGGCGAGGAGCAGGCCGCCGGAGGTTCTGGTGGCGCCGGCGGCGAGCGCGGCGGCCTGGATGAGGCTCGCGCCGATGAGGAGGTCGGAGCGGCTGTCGAGGTCGATGAGCGCGGCGGCAGCGAGCATGGGTGGCAGTCGTTCTGCTGCGTGGAGGGTGGCGACGGCGTCGGCGAGCCGCGCGCGTCTGCGGGGTGTCGGGGCGCTCGAGCACCGCGGGGAGCAGCCCCTCGGCCTCGTCGAGGTCGTCGTCGGTGATCGCGCGCTAGAGGCGGGCGAGCTCGGGGGGAGCCGAGCTCGGGCAGCGCCACGAGCAGCGGCAGGTCGCGGGCGGGCAGCTCGGGCACCCGGCCGAAGAGCGCGCGCAGACTGGTGGTCGCTGAGATGCGCGAGCGTGCGCGCGGCGCGGCGGGCGTGATGGGCGAGCCCCGCCCCGGCGAGGTCGTGCTCGGAGGGTCCGCGCCGAAGGTCGCAGCAGCGCTTGGCGTTGCGGCCCGATCCGCACGGCAGCGGTCGTTGCGTCCGACTCGCGACACCAAGGTCCTCCCCGGGTCGTCAGCAGGCTGAGATCGTGCCAGCGCGACCGGCCGGAACCGGTCAGGCCGCGCCCGCGTACCGTCCGGCCGCGTCCGCGATCCGAAGTTCGACACCTGGTGGGCACGCGGCGGGCCCGGCTGCCGCGTCTTGCGCGAAGAGAAGGCCGCTACACGCCGCCCGCCACCCTTGCGGCTGCTGACACCGACCCGAGCACCGGGCCTCTTCGCGCTCGTGACGGTGAGCCCCCTTGCCGTCAGAGCCGGCCGGGGCGGCGGCCCTCGACGTCATCCGCTGCAGGCACGTTGTTGCCCGTCACATCGTCAGCCGGCCCTGAACCGCGCGGCGTCCTCCGAGCCGCCCGTGGCGTCGCCGGCGCTGTAGGAGTGCGCGCCGGCGCCGGCGAGCACGCCGCCGTGGACGATCAGGTACTCGTCGCGGATCGGGCGGTCGTCGAACCAGCACTCGAGGATCTCGCGGACGCCGGCGGCGTAGCGGGCCTGGGCCGCGAGGCTCGTGCCGGACGTGTGGGGCGTCATGCCGTGGTGGGGCATCGTCCGCCAGGGATGGTCCTTCGGGGCGGGCTGGGGGAACCAGACATCGCCGGCGTAGCCCGCGAGCTGGCCGGTCTCGCACGCCCGCGCGACCGCATCGCGATCGCAGATCTTGCCGCGTGCCGTGTTGACGAGGTAGGCGCCGCGCTTCATCTGGCCGATCAGGTCGGCGTTGAAGAGGTGCTCGGTCTCGGGATGCAGCGGCGCGTTGATCGTGACGACGTCGCAGACGCGCACCAGCGCCCCGGCGCTCGGGTGGTAGGTGACGTTCAGCTGCTGCTCGACCTCGGCCGGGAGGCGGTGCCGATCGGTGTAGTGCAGCCCGACCTCGAACGGCTTCAGCCGCCGCAGCACGGCCCAGCCGATGCGGCCGGCGCCGACCGTGCCGACCTGCATGCCCTCCAGGTCGTAGGACCGCGACACGCAGTCGGCGATGTTCCAGCCACCGTCGATGACCCACCGATGGGACGGGATGTAGTTCCGCACGAGCGCGAGGATCATCATCACCACGTGCTCGGCCACGCTGATGCTGTTGCAGTACGTCACCTCGGCGACCGTGATGCCGCGCTCGATCGCCGCCTCGAGATCGACGTGATCAGAGCCGATCCCCGCCGTCACCGCCAGCTTGAGGTTCGGCGCCTTGGCGATCCGCTCCGCGGTCAGATACGCCGGCCAGAACGGCTGCGAGATCACGATCTCCGCGTCCGGCAGCTCTCGCTCGAAGACCGAGTCGGCTCCGTCCTTGTCCGACGTCACGATCAGCCGGCGGCCGCGCTCCTCCAGGAACCTGCGGAGCCCGAGCTCGCCCGACACGCTTCCGAGAAGCTCACCGGGCCTGAAGTCGATCCGCTCCGGGCTCGGTGTCGTCTGGCCGTCGTAGTACCGCTCGATCCTCGGA
This sequence comes from Solirubrobacteraceae bacterium, assembly GCA_050696935.1. Lineage (GTDB taxonomy): Bacteria > Actinomycetota > Thermoleophilia > Solirubrobacterales > Solirubrobacteraceae > DASSUW01. The sequence continues at coordinate 2,090 of JBOGYU010000610.1, forward strand.
ATATCGTCGCGTGCGTAGGACGACGGGTAGCCGCTGACGGGATCGTCGTAGAGCACACAGAGGACGGTCGCCATGCCGTCATCCTCCTCGACATTGCGTGTCCGGCGTCGTGACATCTCCGGACAGGGGACCGAAGAGATCATGAGCCCAGTCAGCTCGCTCCAATCAACTCGGCGAACATCGCCACAGCCCCGGCGTATCAGGCGCCACGAGCCCGGCGACCGCCTCCTCGAAGCTTACGCCTCCACGCCCCGGCGCGCACAGCCTGCCGCTCATCGGCGAGAGGCTCGCCAGAGCGCCGCGAGAGCGCTCTCGGCGAGGGCGCTGCCGCGCGCCAAGCGCCTCATCGGCGGAAGGCCTCGAAGAGGTCGGCGAGGTCACCAGGGCGGGCGCGCACGCGTGTCGCGGGGCTGCCGCGCCTTTGGCGCGGACGTCACCGCCCGAACGCAGGGCCGGCAGCCGGCACCGACCGACCTGAGACGGTCGCCGCGGCGAACAGCGCTCGCGGTCAGCCGAGCTGCCAGGGACGCCTGGGGCGGTGGGCATGGCCCCTGTGCAGGGCCACGCCGCCGCGCGGGGGACCGGTCACGACCTCGGGCTCGTACGCGCTGCGCTCACTGCGTTCGATGGCGGCGCCGAGCGGGGCGGCGGTGAGCCGCAGGTTGGGCGGCCCGAAGCGGCGCGCCGAGGG
>JBOGYU010000611.1:0-2766 GCA_050696935.1 Solirubrobacteraceae bacterium
GGCCCGCACCACGCCGAGCACGAGCAGGCCGCAGCCGGCCGCCACGAGCACGCTGCCGGGCAGGTCCAGCCGCCGCGGCGCGGCCTCGTCGCGGCTCTCCTCGAGCACCGCCGGCACGAGCGCCGCCGCCGCCAGGCCCGGGACGACGACGAGCAGGAACACCAACGGCCAGCCGAGCGTCGCCGTGATGACGCCGCCCACCAGCAGGCCGGCGACCATGCCGAGGTCGAGCGCCGCGGAGAGCCGCCCGATCGCTCGCCGGCGCTCGGCCTCTTCCCGGAACGTGGCCGCCAGCAGGGCGAGCGTGGCGGGAACCGACAGCGCGGCGCCGAGCCCCTGGACCACCCGGGCGGCGAGCAGGACGGCCGTGTCCGGGGCCAGGCCGGCGAGCAGCGAGCCGGCCGAGAACACCGGCAGCCCGGTCACCAGCAGCCGCCGCCGGCCGAACAGGTCGGCCGCTCGGCCGGCGACGAGCAGGAACGAGCCGAACGTGAGCGTGTAGGCGGTCACCACCCACTGCAGGCCGGCCGCCGAAGGCCCAGGTCGCGCCCGATCGACGGCAGCGCGACGGCGACGACCATCCCGTCGAGCATCACCAGCGGGTCGGCCGCGCACAGGACGGCGAGGCCGGCCCGGCGCGATCGCACGGGAGCCGCCATGGACCGGTCACTACCCTCGGAGCCCCCATGGACGTCTCGCTGTTCTTCGCCGGCACGGCCGGATCCGTCCCCACCGCGCGCCGCGGGCTGCCCGCGCTGCTGCTGCGCGCGGGCGGCGAGCGGATCCTCTTCGACTGCGGCGAGGGCACGCAGCAGCAGCTCCTGCGCTCCGTCGGGCTGCCCGAGCTGAGCTCCATCTTCATCACCCACCTGCACCTCGACCATTGGCTCGGGCTGCTCGGGATGGTCAAGACGTTCGACCTGCGCGCGCGCGAGCGGCCGCTCGCCATCCACGGGCCGCCCGGCCTGCGGACGCTGTTCACGGCGATGGCCCCCATCGTGGGGCGGACCGGCTACCCGCTCGAGCTGATCGAGCTCGCGCCGCACGACGAGGTCCGCTTCGGCTCCTTCCTCGTGACGCCGTTCCCGGTCAAGCACCGGGTCGAGGCCTACGGCTACGCGTTCGTGGAGGACGACCGGCCGGGCCGGTTCGACGTCGAGGAGGCCCGCCGTCTGGGCGTCCGCGAGGGGCCCGACTTCGGGCGCCTCCAGCGCGGCGAGACCGTCGCGGGCGTGCGGCCCGAGCAGGTGATGGGGGAGACGCGGTCGGGCCGGCGGATCGTCGTGTCCGGCGACACCGCGCCGTGCCAGGCGGTCGAGGTCTTCGCGCACCGCGCCGACCTGCTCGTGCACGAGGCGACGTTCATGGAGGACGAGCGCACCCGCGCGCGGGAGACGTTCCACACCACGGCGCGCCAGGCGGCGGAGATTGCACGCGACGCCGGTGTCCGCCTGCTCGCCCTGACCCACCTCTCCACGCGCTACTTCCCGCGCGAGGTCCGCGACGAGGCACGCTCGGTGTTCCCCAACACCATCGTCCCGCGCGACTTCGACGCGATCGCCGTCCCGTTCCCCGAGCGCGGCGAGCCCGCGCTCGTCAAGCCCGAGCGCGAGCCGGAGCCCGTCCCGGCTTCGTAAGCGCGCCAGTCGCCGCGGCGGATTACAGTCGATCCCGTGGGGCCGGCCGAAGGCGTCGCGCTGATAGGGCGCGAGACGGAGTGCGCACACGTGGCGGCGGTCGTCGACGACGCGCGCCGGGGCAGCGGCGCGGCGCTGCTGATCTCCGGCGAGGCCGGGATCGGGAAGACGGCGCTGCTCGGCTGGGCCGCGGAACGGGCCCGGGACCTCCGGTTGCTGCGCGCGCGGGGGCTGGAATCCGAGTCCGAGCTCGCGTACGCGGGCCTGTCGCTGCTGTTGCGGCCCGTCGTGGGGCTCGCCGAGGCACTGCCTCCGCCGCAGCGCCGCGCGCTGCGGGCGGCGCTGTTGCTGGCCGGCGGCGAGGCGGCCGACCGCTTCCTCGTGTACGCGGCCACGCTCAACCTGCTGGCCGCCGCGTCCGAGCCCTCGCCGCTGCTGATCTGCGTGGACGACATCCAGTGGCTGGACTCGGCATCCCGCGAAGCGCTCGCGTTCAGCCCTCGCCGGCTGCAGCCGGAGAGCATCGCGCTGCTGGCCGCGGCGCGCACGGACGACCTGCGGAGCGCCGGGCTGCATGACCTGCCCGTCCTCGAACTCGCCCCACTCGAACCCGGTCATGCGCCTCATCCGCGCCGACGGCCGGGCCGCTCCGGGCGTCTGCCACGAGCTGGTGCAGGCCACGCACGGCAACCCGCTCGCGATCGGCGATCTGCTGGAGCTCCTCAGCCCGGCACAGCTCGGGGGAGGCGAGCCGCTCCCGGACCCGCTGCCGGCCGGCCCGCGTGCGACGGCCGCCTTCGACCGGCGGCTGCGGGCGCTCGACGCGGAGGTGGCGAGCGCCCTCCTCGTGGCGGCCGCGAGCGATTCCGGCGACCTCGCGGAGATCCACGCTGCGCTCGCGGCGGTCGAGCTCGATCCCGGCGCCCTCGAGCGCGCCGAGGCCGCTGGCGTGATCGGGCTCACCCCGCCGGAGCTCTCGTTCCGGCACCCGCTGATGCGCTCGGTCATCTACCAGAGCGCGCCCGACGCGGCGCGCCGGCGCGCGCACGGCGCACTGGCGTCGGTCCTGGACGACGCGAGCGCCGGCCGGCGTGCCTGGCACCTCGCCCTGGCGGCCGCCGGACCCGAC
>JBOGYU010000612.1:0-2757 GCA_050696935.1 Solirubrobacteraceae bacterium
ACGACGGAGCTGCGTCGCTCGGCGTCACCCGAGCAGGCCGCCGCCGCGGCGGCGCACGCCGCGGTCGCGGACATCCGGCCGACGGGTGACGTCCACGGCTCGTCCGAGTACCGGAGGGATCTCATCGAGGCGCTGGTGCGCCGCGCCGTCCTGCGGGCGGCCGGCCGCGCGGGGGAGGACGGTCATGACCAAGCGGCGCGTTGAGGTCGAGATCAACGGGCGTGAGTACGCCGCCGAGGTGGAGCCGCGGCTGCTGCTCTCGGACTTCATCCGCCACGAGGCCGGCCTGACCGGCACGCACGTAGGCTGCGAGCACGGCGTCTGCGGCGCCTGCACGGTGCAGGTCGACGGCCTCCCGGTGCGGTCGTGCCTGATGCTCGCCGTGCAGGCGCACGGCCGCAGCCTGCGGACGGTGGAGGGCATGACCGACGGCCTGCCGGAGGGCGAGCTGCACCCGCTCCAGCAGGCGTTCCACGAGTGCCACGGGCTCCAGTGCGGCTTCTGCACGCCGGGCTTCCTGATGTCGCTGGAGCCGCTGCTGCTCGAGGAGCGCGAGCTCTCCGAGCAGGAGCTGCGCGAGGCGCTCGCCGGCAACCTCTGCCGGTGCACTGGCTACCAGAACATCGTGGCGTCGGTGAGGCTCGCGATGGAGCGCGTCAGGTAGCCGTGCGACTCGTAGACCTGACCCACACGTTCTCGATCCACACGCCCGGCTGGGTTGGCTACCCCTCGCCGAAGCTGTCGTACTTCCAGCGCCACGCGACGCACGGCATCGTCAGCCAGTGGCTCGAGACGCCGCTGCACGCCGGCACCCACTTCGACGGCGAGTTCCACATCGTCAGCGGCGGCAGGGACATCCAGTCGGTGCCGCTCGACGTGCTGTGCCGCGAGGGCGTGATCGTCGACATCTCGGACGCGATGGAGGACTGGGCGGTCATCAAGCCGCACCACATCACCGACCGGATGGAGGTCCGCCGGGGCGACATCCTCATCTACCACACCGGCTACCACCGTCACTTCAACGGCCGGCCCGACGAGGACGAGGAGCGTTACTTCCTGCGCCACCCCGGCGGGGACCGCGAGCTCGCCGAGTGGATCGTCGAGATGGAGCTCGCCTGGACCGGGTTCGACTGCGCGTCGGGCGACCACCCGATGAACACGTCGATCCGGCACAAGCGGCCGGACGCGCGGCGGGCGTACGAGGCGCACGTCGGCCGCTCGGTGGACGACGTGTGGCCGGAGGACGACCTGTTCGTGATGCACAACGTGCCGTTCCGGGCGGGCATCTGCCATCTGGAGAACGCCGGCGGCGACATCGAGGACGCGCTCGACACCCGCTGCCGGATCGGGGCGTTCCCGCTGCCGATCGAGGGCGGCGAGGCCTCGCCCTGCCGGCTCGTCGCGTTCATCGAGGACTGATGGCGGGCGGGAGCTTCACCGGCGCCGCCACGGACGAGCCGTTCCCCGGCGTGCACCGCGCCGCCTTCTCGTCCGAGCAGGCGACCGTGACCCGCTACGTGTTCGATCCGGGCGCGCGCTTCCCGGTGCACGCGCATCCGCAGGAGCAGATCACGCTGGTCGAGGAGGGAGAGGTGGTGTTCACCGCCGGGGGTGAGCCGAGGCGCATGGTCGCCGGCGACTGGTCGGTCGTCGCGCCGAACGTCGACCACGGCCTCGGGGCCGGCGACGGCGGGGCGCGGATCCTGTGCGTGGTGGTCCCGCGCCGCCGCTCGCCCGGCGAGTACTCGCTGCGTGAGGACGGCTCGCCGTGACGAAGGTGGTCGTCCTGAGCGCGGACGGCGGCCGCGAGCTGCCGATCGTCGCCGACGGCGGGTTCGCGCGCGCGATCGTCTCGCCGGAGATGGGCGCGGAGCTGCGCTCGCTGCACCGGATCCGCCTGCGCACGGGGGGCGAGACGATCCCGCTGCGGCACGCCTCCGACGCGGTCTACTACGTCGTCGGCGGCGAGGGGACGATCGCCGAGCCGGACGCCGCGGGCGAGCCGCTGGTGGAGGGGTCGATGGCCCACGTGGACGCGGGGACGCACTACGTGATCCGGGCCGGCGGCCCCGGCCTCGACATCGTCGGCGGCCCCGCTCCGGCCGACCATGCGCTGTACGACGGGGTGCTCTGAATGGCCATCCGCGTCTTCCACCGGGACCGCCCGGGCGCGCGCGTGCCGATGATCGCCAGCGACGCCCGGCTGGTGGTGTGGCCGGGGGTCGGTGCCTGGAACGCGAACATGAACTACGTCCGCATGCAGCCGGGCGAGGAGAACGTCCCGCACGAGCATCCCGTGTCCGAGGACACGATCATGATCCTCGACGGCAGGGGCACGGTGGCCGACCTCACCAACGGCTTCGAGCTCGAGTTCGAGGCCGGCAGGGTGATCCACGTGCCGCCGGGCATCCGGCACCAGGTGCGGGCCGACCGCGGGTCGCGGATCGTCAGCGTCGGGGGGCCGTGCCCCGCCGACCGCGGGATGCTCGAACGCGCCGGCGTGCTCCCGCCGGGCCCGGGCGGATGAGCCGGCGGATCTCGGTCGGCGTCTGCCAGGTCAGCGGGAAGCCGTACGCCGCCGACGCCAATCGCGCGGCCGGGGTCGCCGCCGCGGAGGAGGCGTTCGAGCGGGGCGCAGACGTCGCGGTGCTGCCCGAGCTGCTCGTGCCGGGGTACGTCGCGGACCGCGAGCGCCTGCTGCCCCTCGCCGAGCCGATCGACGGGCCCACGGTCACGGCCTGGCGGGCGGTGGCGGCC
>JBOGYU010000613.1:0-2744 GCA_050696935.1 Solirubrobacteraceae bacterium
GCGGTGCACGAGCGCCGGGTCCGCGTCCACCGCGGCGGCCGCCAGCGCGTCCTCGTAGCCCGCCCTGCGCATCGCGCTGGAGGTGAAGCCGTCGTCGGTGTCCTCCTCCTCGTCGCCGAGGAAGGCGATCCGCTCGTGGCCGAGCGCCAGCAGGTGCTCGGTCGCCAGCCGGCCGCCCGCGACGTCGTCGGTGTAGACGGTGGGCAGGCCGACGTGGGGATGGTCGACCAGCACCACCGGCACGCCGGCGACGGCGAACCGCTCGAGCTCGGTGCCCGGCGGGCACAGCGAGATCGAGAGCAGGCCGTCCAGGCGCCCGCCGCCCGGGAGGGTGCGGAAGTACTCGTCGCGCTGGCCGGGCCGCTCGACGTCGAACAGGACGAGCTGGTAGCCGGCGCGAGCGAGCACGCCGGAGACGCCGCGCAGGCGCTCCATCACCGACGGCCGCGTGAAGAAGGGGGCCACGACGCCGATCGCCCGCGTGCGGCCCGTCGACAGGGCGCGGGCCGCCTCGTTGGGGGCGTAGCCGAGCCGGGCGATCGCGTCGAGCACACGGCGCCGGGTCTCGTCCCGCACTGCGGGCGAGCCGTTGAGGACCCGCGACACCGTCGCGACTCCCACCTGCGCCTCTCGTGCGACCTCCGTGATGGTGGCCAACGCCCTCCTTTCGTGGAACCGCTTCCATGCAACCAGTTCGCGATGCGTCCGTCAACGCCTGCCGCGGCGTTGGCGGTTCGTATCCTGCGGCGCCATGTGGTGGCGCGACGGCGTGCTGTACCAGATCTACCCGCGCTCGTTCGCGGACTCGGACGGCGACGGGATCGGCGACCTGCGGGGGATCCTCTCCCGGCTGGACCACCTCGAGTGGCTGGGCGTGGACGGCCTCTGGCTGAACCCGACGATGCCCTCGCCGAACGCGGACTGGGGCTACGACGTGGCCGACTACTGCGCCGTGCACCCGGACCTGGGGACATTGGCGGACCTCGACGCGCTCGTGGCCGAGGCCGGCCGGCGCGGGATCCGCGTGCTCCTGGACCTGGTCCCGAACCACACGAGCGACCGGCACCCGTGGTTCCAGGAGGCACTGAGCGGGCGGGAGGCGCCGCGGCGCGACTTCTACGTCTGGACGGACCCGCCGCCGAACAACTGGCTGTCGAACTTCGGCGGGCCGGCGTGGACGCTGCACGAGCCGACGGGGCAGTACTACCTGCACAACTTCCTCCCCGCCCAGCCCGACCTGAACTGGTGGAGCGAGGAGGTGCGGGAGGCGTTCGACGACGTGCTGCGGTTCTGGTTCGCGCGCGGCATCGCCGGCTTCCGGATCGACGTCTGCCACGCGATCGTCAAGGACCGCGAGCTGCGCGACGACCCCGCCGTCACGCAGGGCGACCATCCGGAGGTGCGCAAGCGGGGCCTGCGACAGGTGTTCTCCATGAACCGGCCCGAGGTGCACGACGTGCTGCGGCGCTGGCGCGGCGTCGCCTCGTCGTTCGTCCCCGAGCGGATCCTCGTGGGGGAGACCTACGTGCTGGAGATCGACCAGCTGATCCCGTTCTACGGGACCGGCGAGGACGAGCTGCACCTGGCGTTCAACTTCCTGTTCGTGCACTCGGAGTTCGACGCCGGGCAGCTGCGGTCGGTGGTCGAGGCGGTGGAGGCCAAGCTGCCGGCCGGCGCGTGGCCGGTCTACACCGGCTCCAACCACGACGCGGGCCGGCTCGTGAAGCGGTGGGCGGGCGGCGACGACGCGAAGGTGCGCTGCGCGCTGCTGATGCTGTTCGGGCTTCGGGGCACTCCGGTCCTGTACTACGGCGACGAGATCGGGATGGCGGAGGTGGCCATCGACCCCGAGGGGATGCTCGACCCGGCTCCGCGGGGCCGCGACGGGTGCCGGACGCCGATGCAGTGGACCGCGGACGGCGGCTTCACGAGCGGGAACGGGACCTGGCTGCCGATGGGCGACGCGGCCGCGCGCAACGTGGCCGACCAGCGGTCGGACCGCGGCTCGGTGCTGCACCTGGCGCGCGACCTGATCGCCCAGCGGCGGGAGCGCGAGGACCTGCGCCGCGGCGACTACTCGTCCCTGGACGCGCCGGAGGGCGCGTGGGCGTGGCGGCGGGGGGAGGGGACGGTCGTCGCGCTGAACCTGTCCGGCGATCCGGTGACGGTGGACGCCTCCGGCACGATCCTCGTCGCCACCGACCGGTCGCGCGACGGCGAGGCGGTGGCGGGCCCGCTCGAGCTGGCGCCCTGGAGCGGCGCGATCGTCGCCGCGCGATGATCGCGCGCTGCCGCCGCGCCGTGATCGTCCCCCGCCTCGGCCGCGTCTCCCCGTGATCGTGTCCGACCTCGACCCGCTGCTCTCGTCCGAGGGCTGGCCCTACGCGTCGTCGCCGCCGGTCGAGGCCGGCGACCCGGGGCGGTTCCACGCGCTGTTCGGGCGCGACTCGCTGATCTGCGCGCTCCAGGTGCTCCCCGAGCGGCCGGACGTCGCGCTGGCGACGCTGCGGGCGCTGGCCGCCCGCCAGGGGCACGCCGAGCACCCCGGCACCCTGGAGGAGCCCGGGAAGATCGGCCACGAGTTCCGCGAGCGCGCGCCCGAGGGCTTCGCATGGCCGGACGAGGGCCGGTTCGCGTATTACGGCACCGCGGACGCCACGTCGTGGTTCCTCGTGGTCGCGGCCGCCGCCGGGCTCGCCGAGGAGCTCGGGGACGCCTGGCGGGCCGCCGCCGGGTGGCTGGAG
>JBOGYU010000614.1:0-2744 GCA_050696935.1 Solirubrobacteraceae bacterium
ACGCCTCGCCGTCGACCACCGCGGCCTTCAGGGGGCTCATGCCGTCGCGCCGGTGCTCGGGATCGGCCATCCGGAACTCCCACCATGCGCCGGGGCGGTCGAGCATGCCGGGGCGGTCGCGGCGGGCGGCGTCGTGGATGGCGGCCATCGCCGGCTTCGCCTCCCCCGGCTCGCGCAGCTCCGCGCCGAGCTCGGGCGGCCGGCGCAGCCGCGCCTCGAGGGTGCTCACGTCCAGCTCCGCCGCGCGCGTCGCCATCCCGTAGCCGAAGCGCCCATAGATCGCGGTCTCCGACGCCCACAGGGCGGCCACCGCCTCGCCCGCCTCGCGCACGTCGTTCAGCTGGCGGCGCATCAAGCCCGTCAGCAGCCCGCGGCGGCGGTGGGACGGCAGGACGCCCACCTGCGTCACGCCGGCCATGGGCAGCTCGCCGCCGGGCACCGTCAGCCGCCGCGAGTAGACGCCGGTGGTGGCCACGATCCGGTCGCCGTCGCGCACCGCCAGCGTGCGCTCCGGCTCGAGCACCGCGCCCACGACCGCGACGTCCTCGGGGCGGACCTGGCCGTGGAAGGCATGGTGGACGGCGGCCAGGAAGTCGGGGATCTCGTCGGCTGAGACGGGCTGCACGGCCAGGCAGCTTATGCTCCCGCGCCATGCCGATCGGGATCATCACCGGCTCCGGCACGTACTCGCTCCCCGGGTTCGAGGGCGACGGGCCGGAGCCGGTGACCACGCGCTGGGGCGACGCGCTCGTCTCCCGGGGGACGTTGGCCGGCGTCGAGGTGCTGCACGTGTCCCGCCACGGTGAGGGGCATGCGCGCCTGTCCAACCAGGTCGCCCACCGGGCCAACATCGCGGCCCTGGCGGCGCTCGGCGCGGACGGCGTGATCGCCGTGACGGTCTGCGGGGCGGTGGACCCGGAGGTGGAGCTCGGATCGGTCGCCTGCTTCGACGACCTGCACTTCCTCGCCAACCGCCTCGGCGACGGCGAGCTGTGCACGTTCTACTCCGCGCCCGGCGACCGGCGGCGCGGGCACTGGATCTTCGGGGGCCCGTTCTCGGAGCCGCTGCGGCAGGCGCTGCTCGAGGGCGGGCGGGAGGCGGGGGTGCCGGTGCGCGACGGCGGCTGCTACGGCCACGTCGACGGCCCGCGCTTCAACACGCGCGCCGAGATCCGCGGCCTGGCCGCGTGCGGGGTGACGCACGTCTCCCAGACCGGCGGGCCGGAGGCGGTCCTGTGCGGCGAGGCCGAGCTCCCCTACGCGCTGCTCGGCTACGCGACGGACTACGCCAACGGCGTCACGGACGAGGCGACCCCAGTCCAGACGCTGCTCGACATGATGGCGGCGAGCACGCAGACCTTCGCCGCCGTGCTCTCCGCCGCGATCCCGCGGGCCGCGGCCGCCGACCTCCCGGCGACCGGCACGGTCTACCGCTTCGAGGGCTAGCGCCGGACGATCCGCACCCGGGTGCCGGCGCGGCCCGTGATGATCAGGTCCTCGTCGAGGAACGCCCGCCGGCGCTTGCCGCCCATCCGCAGCTGCACGCCGTCCCAGCGCTCGAGCGAGCGGATCGACTCGATCAGGTCGTCCAGCGAGGCCGGGCCGTTGTCGCCGCCCTCGGTGCCCAAGTCCTCGCCCAGCAGGATCTCAAGCAGCTCCTCGTCCGGCGAGCTCTCCTGGAAGCCGCGCAGCGTGAGCGTCCGGCGGCCGGGCTTGATCCCGCGCGGGATCCGCACGCGGTGGGTCCTGGTGATGCGGCCGCCGCGGACGCGCTGGACGGTCACGCGCAGGGGCACGGTGCGGCCGGCCCGGATCCGCCGTGGCGCCCTCACCCGCCGCAGGAACGCGAGCCGCTCGCCGCGGCGCATGTCCATCTTCGCGTCGAACCCGATGACGTGCGGCGTGCGCCCCTCGAAGGTCTCGACCAGGCTGACCGCGTCGAGCGCGTCGATCGCGGCGCTGAACGCGACGGCGTTGCCGAGCGCCCCCGCCTCCGGGTCCATGACCGCTGAGGACAGGTAGCGGTTGCAGAACCGGGCGGGCTCCTTCGGCCGCTCCCGGAACGTCATCCGCAGGCACATGCTCCCGGTCAGGCGGCCCGGGTTGCTGCGCAGGACGCTGCCTGCGGCCTGGGCGACCGCGAGCGGCGCGACCGAGCTCAGCGGCGAGAAGCCGGTCGGGTTGTCGACATCGGTCTCGTCGGCGACGCTGGTCTCGATCACGCGGCGCTCGCCGGTGTCGCGGTCGTCGGCGATCGCCCTGACGGGGACGGTCGGCGGCAGGCCGCCGACGCGCCCGACGATGGCGGAGAACGCGTCGTTGGTGAGCGTGCCGAGGTCGTGGCCGGCGACCGCGAGCTTGTATGAGCCGCCGGTGAGCGCGGCGTTGGGCTCGTTGACGACCTTGAAGACGTAGGCGTCCTGGAGCAGCAGGGTCCGCGCGCCGGCGCTCTCGAAGGGGTGCCCGAACGCCCACACGTTCGGGCCGTCCGTGTAGGCGACGGTGCCGACCGCGCCGAGCCGCAGGTCGCCGCCCGAGTAGCCGACCGACACGGCGGAGCCGGGCCTGAGCTGCTGCGGCGGGAAGCTGCCGAGCGGGCCGGCTGGCACCGCGAAGACCTGGCGCCCGATCCGGCGGCCCGCGGCCTCGAGCGCGCGGCCGAGCGGCCTTGACACGCCGCTGACGGTGAGCGGGCCGACGAGCGGGCGCGTGCCCTCGGTGCGGATGCGGCGGCGGGCGGCCGC
>JBOGYU010000615.1:0-2744 GCA_050696935.1 Solirubrobacteraceae bacterium
CCCCCAGGCGGCGCTCGAGCGCTGGTACCGGCGCGCCGCACGGGCGGAGGTCGCCCCGCGGCTCGACGCCGCCGTGGGCCGCGCCGGGACCGCTTACACCGGCCTGACCATCCGCGGCCAGCGCACCCGCTGGGCCTCGTGCTCGCAGTCGGGCGCGATGTCGTTCAACTGGCGGCTGCTGCTCGCGCCCGAGCCGGTGCTCGACTACGTGATCGAGCACGAGGTCTGCCACCTGGAGGTGATGGACCACTCGCCGGGCTTCTGGGCGCTGCTGGAGTCGCGCGTGCCCGGCTGGCGCGAGCACGCGCGCTGGCTGCGCCGCTACGGCTCGACGCTCGTTCTGTAGCCCTGTCAGGGGAGCAGCGCGCGCCGCAGCGCGTCGTACGGCGTCTCGCGCCCGGCCGGATCGAGCCGCTCGCGCCGGACGCGGCCGCGCCACGCCTCCACGGTGCCGTCGCCGCGTAGGTCCAGACCCGCCCGCAGGCGGCCGGGGCCGCGCAGCTCGGCACGGGAGACGACCTGCTCGCCCGGCTCGAAGCGGCGGTAGCGCAGGTCGACGGTGCCGCGGCGCCCCTCGGCGACGGCCGCCGCGCGAGTGCCGGCCTCCACCGCGTCGAGCGCCTCCTCGAGCGTGTCCGCGCGCAGACGCTCCACCCGCGGGCCGGTGCGGACGGTCACGCGCCAGCTCATAGGGCGGCGTCCAACAGCTGCCTGACGGTCTCCCAGCGGTGGATCTCGCAGCCGTCGGTGCGGGAGAACCGCGCGTCGATCTCCTCGCCGCGCAGCGTCCCCGTCACCCGCGCGGTGTCGGGGCCGCCGTACTGGAGCGTGCAGGCCCGGTTGCCCGGCACGGGCGCGAAGTCCGCCGCACTCAGCTCGGCGGCCGCCGCGCAGGCGTCCGATCCGCCCGGGCAGCGCACGGTCGCCTCCCGAGCGTCCTCCGGCCCGCGCGGGCCGTCCCGGTCCACGCGGACCACGAGCTCGGTGGCCGGCGCCGCCGGCTCGTCGTCCTCCCCGCACCCGGCGAGGAGGGCGAGCGCGACGAGGCATGCCAGCGCGAGGGCCATCTCCTGAAGATACGGCGGCCGCGGGGAACGATCACGCGGAGGCGCGCAACGGCGCGGCCATCAGCGCCTCGAGCGCCTCCGGCGGCGCCGGGGCGCCGAGCAGGAACCCCTGCGCCAGGGGGCAGCCCTCGCGGGTCAGGAACGCCCGCTGCGCCTCGGTCTCCACGCCCTCGGCCACGGCCGTGCGGCCGAGCGCGCGCGCGAGCTGGAGGATCGCCGTGACCACCGCGGCCGCCTCCGGGCGCTCCGGCACCTCGCGCATGAACGCGCGGTCGATCTTCAGCGTCGACACAGGCAGCTCGCGCAGCCGCGACAGCGACGAGTATCCCGACCCGAAGTCGTCCAGGGCGATCCGCAGGCCGAGCTCATGCAGCCCCCGCACGAGCGCCTCGGCCAGCGCCGGATCCTCCAAAGTCGAGGACTCGGTCAGCTCCACCGTCAGCCGTCCCGGCTCCACGCCGCCGGCGCCGAGCTGCTCGCGCACCCGTGCGAGGAAGTCGCCCCGGCGCAGCTGGCTGGGGGAGACGTTGAAGGAGATGTGCGGGTGCAGCCCCCGCTCCGCCCAGGCCGCCTGCTGCGCGCACACCGCGGCCAGGACCCAGTCGCCGAGCGCGTCGATCATGCCGGTCCGCTCGGCGACGGGGATGAAGTCGCCCGGCGCCACCATGCCGTGGTCGGGGTCCTCCCAGCGCAGCAGCGCCTCCAGGGCGACCAGCGAGCCGGAGCGCAGGCCGAAGATCGGCTGGTAGTGCAGCCGCAGCTCGTCGCCGGCCAGCGCGCGGCGCAGGCGCGTCTCCAGCGACCCTGCCGCCGGCCGGGCCCGCACGAAGCCGGTGGCCCACGTGCCGACGACGCCGGCGCCCTCGTCCAGCGGCGCGAGCTGCCAGCTCACCAGCCGCTCCTCGTCCACGACGTGCTCGGCCCGGCCGCCGTCGGAGAGCGCCGCGCGCACCGCCCCGCGCTCGTGCTCGGGCACCGCCGCCTGCACCCACTCGGTGCCGACCAGCTCCTCCTCGGTGCTGGACACGAGCTCGCAGGCGCTGCGGTTGGCCAGCAGCACGCGACCCTCGGCGTCGAGCGCGATCAGCGGCGCCTCCGCCGCGTCGAGCCAGCGGCGCGCCCCGCCCCCGGCGGGGCCCGCCAGGTACTGGGCGAGCTGGCCGCCGACGGTGGCGAACAGCGCCGACACCTCGGGGTTCGGCTCGTGGATGCCGCTGGAGAAGAACTCGATCACGCCGAGGCACTGGTCGGCGAGCGCGATCGGGAAGGCCGCCGCGGTCATCAGCCCGGCGCGGCGCGCGGTCGCCGTGCGCGGGTCGGTGCCGGCCGCGCCCACGTCGGTCACCCACGCCGGGCGCCGGAACGCCCATACCCGGCCGGGCAGGCCCCGGCCGGCGGCGAACACGGCGGTGCTCGAGGCGTCGACGAGCGCCGCCACCTCGGAGCGCGCGCTCGCCGGGTGCCAGGTCCCGGCGCAGTGCAGCTCGCCGCCGTCGCCGACGGGGCGCCAGACGGCGCCGCAGCTCCAGCCGAGCGTCTCACCCAGCGTCGCCAGCACGCTCGCCACCAGCTCGCGCGGCTCCAGGCCGGCCGCCACGTGGTCGGTGACCGTCTGCTGGGCCAGCAGCAGCCGGTGCGCGCCACCGACCCGGCGGCGCAGGCGCGTGGCGTCCATCG
>JBOGYU010000616.1:0-2742 GCA_050696935.1 Solirubrobacteraceae bacterium
GTCCCACGCGCCGCGCCGCACCGCGCGGTCGAGCTCCGCCACCCGGTGCGCCGCGGCGAGCGCCAGCGCGAGCGTGTGCTCGGCCGTCGAGTCCGCGTTCTCGCCCGGGGCGTACGTGACCACGACGCCGGCCGCGGTGCACGCGTCCACGTCGATGTTGTCGAGCCCGACCCCGGCGCGGGCGACGACCTCGAGCCGCGGAAGGCGCTCGAGGAGCGCGCCGTCGACCCGCGTCCGGTTGCGGACGATCAGCGCGCGGGCCTCCGCCGTCTCGGGCCGGCCGTCGAGCTCGTCCAGGAACGCCGTGCTGAAGTCTCCCGCCAGCGCGTCGAGCGCCGGCCCGGAGAGGCCCTCGAGGGCGATCACCTCCGCCACGTCACCGCTCCTCCCGGCTCCCGTCGAGCCCGTCGATTCCCGCCAGCGCGGCGGCCTCTCCGCGGTCCAGGTGGTCGAGCATCGCGCCGCCCGCCTCCACCGGGTCCCCGGCGGCGATCGCCGCCACGATCCGGCGGTGGTCGGCGAGCGTGCGGTCGAGCCGGCCGCGGAAGCGCAGGCTCGTCTCCAGCTGCTGCTCGTGCAGGTCCTGGATCGCCTGCATGATGCGCAGCAGCACGCGGTTCGCCGTGGCAGCCGCGACCTGGACGTGCAGCTGCGCGTCGTGCTCGCCGATCGTCTCGTAGTCCGGCGGGTCGGCGGCGCACGCCGCCTCCATCTCGTCCATTGCGCGGCGCAGCCGCTCGAGCTCCTCCGGCCCGGCGCGGGTGGCCGCCCACTGGGCCGAGGCCGGCTCGAGCAGGCGCCTGACCGCGAACAGCTCCTTGAAGGTGTGCCGCTGGTGCAACAGCGCGCCCGCGAGCTCCTGGACGGCCGCCTCCACGCCGCGGGGCGCGACGAACGTGCCCTGCCCGTGCCGGATCTCGATCAGGCCCTGGGCGGCGAGCGTGCGCATCGCCTCCCGCACCGGGATCCGGCTGACCCCGAGCATGCGCGCGAGCTCGCGCTCGGGCGGGAGCCGCTCGCCGGGCTCCAGCTCGCGGTTCTCTATCAGCTCGCGCACGTGCGTCGCGATCCGCTTGTACAAGGCCTCCTGTCCCAGGGACGGGAAGCGGACCACGCGTCCGTCGCTCATCGCGGATGGGAGTATAAGGTATAACCTCTCACCAGCAACCCCAGGGAGGACGGCGGTGGCCGAGAAGCACCAGTTCCTGATCCACCGGCGCGGCGATCACGTGGGCGTCGCGACCTCGGACATCGCGTCCGGCAGCCGCGCCGTGGGCGTGTTCATGGACGACGACTCGACCGTCGAGGTGCAGGCGCTCGGCGACGTCCCGCTCGGCCACAAGATCGCCGTCGAGGCGCTCGCCCCGGGCGCCGAGGTGCTCGAGTACGGCACCCGCATCGGCCGCGCTCCGGCCGGCCTGGCGGTCGGCGAGTACGTCCACACCCACAACATCAAGAGCGCGAGGTGGTAGCCATGGACCGCGAGCTGCTCGGCTACCGGCGGGAGAACGGCCGCGTCGGCGTCCGCAACCACGTCGTCGTGCTCCCCGTCGACGACATCTCCAACGCGGCGGCCGAGGCGGTCGCCTGCCACATCCGGGGCACGATGGCCCTGCCGCACGCCTACGGCCGCCTCCAGTACGGGGAGGACCTGGACCTGCACTTCCGCACGATGACCGGCACGGGCGCCAACCCGAACGTGGCCGCGGCGGTCGTGATCGGGATCGAGGACAACTGGACCCGCCGGGTGGCCGACGGCATCGCGGAGTCCGGCAAGCCGGTCGCGTGGTTCTCGATCGAGGGCCACGGCGACCTGGAGATCGTCCGCCGCGCCTCCTGGAAGGCCAAGGAGCTCGCGCAATGGGCGTCCGAGCTGCGCCGGGAGCCGGTCGAGCTCTCGGAGCTGACCGTCTCGATCAAGTGCGGCGAGTCCGACACCACGACCGGCCTCGGGTCGTGCCCCACGGTCGGCGCGGTGGTCGACCGGCTGGTGGACGCGGGCGCGACCGTGTTCTTCGGCGAGACCCCGGAGCTGACCGGCGGCGAGCACCTGATCGCCGAGCGCATGGCCACGCCCGCGCTGCGCGAGCGCTTCCAGGCGCTCTACGACGGCTACATCGCCGAGATCGAGTCCAGCGGCGCCGACCTGCTCGGCTCCCAGCCCACCCAGGGCAACATCGCGGGCGGGCTCTCGACGATCGAGGAGAAGGCGCTCGGGAACATCGAGAAGACCGGCACCCGCCCGGTCGTCGGCGTGCTCGGGCCGGCCGAGGCGCCGGTCGACGGCACCCGCGGGCTGCACTTCATGGACTCCTCCTCGGCGGCCGCCGAGCACATCACGCTGATGGCCGCCGGCGGCGCCGTGGTGCACCTGTTCCCGACCGGCCAGGGCAACGTCATCGGCAACGCGATCGAGCCGGTCATCAAGGTCACCGCCAACCCGCGCACCGCCGCCACGATGGCGGAGCACATCGACACCGACGTGTCCGGCCTGCTGTCGCGCGAGATCCGCCTGAACGACGCCGGCGACCTGCTGATGGACGACCTCGTCCGCACGTGCAACGGCCGCCTCACCGCCGCCGAGGTGCTCGGGCATCGCGAGTTCGTGATGACCAAGCTCTACCGCAGCGCCTGACGGCGCTCCGGTTGATGCGCGGAGCGCAGCCACCGCCACAGCCGTCGCGCCGGGCCGGGCAGCGGCTCGCCGTGGCGGCGGATCGCCCGCAGCTCGCGGCCGAGGTC
>JBOGYU010000617.1:0-2730 GCA_050696935.1 Solirubrobacteraceae bacterium
GGCTCGAGCGACGGCTAGCCCGGCGTGCGCGCCGACGCGCGAGCCGTTGGCGCCGCCGACGGTCGGCCGAGCGCCACGGGACGCCGGGCTGAAGGAACACGCGACGCGGGCGAACCGACACACTTGCCGGATGGCCCGCCGCCGCGCTCAAGATCACATCGGAACCTGCCATCTGTGCCTTCAGCAAGCGCCGTTGTCGTTCGAGCACGTCCCGCCGCAGGCGGCCTTCAACGATCGCCGCGTGGAGATCGGCAGCCTCGAACACTGGCTCACGCGCGACGCCGAGGGGCCGCGTCTGCGACGCACGATCCAGCAGGGCGGATCGGGCTTTCACCGGTTCTGCGGGCACTGCAACAACCGGACCGGCTCCTGGTATGCGTCCGAGCTGACCGGCTGGGTGCGGGGCGCGGTCGCCGCGGTCGCGCAGCTGCCGCCGATCGCCGATATGGACGAGAAGCTCGAACCGCACGCGGCTCAGTTGCAGATCGAGGGGGTCCGCCCGTTGGCGTTCGTCAAACAGATCGCCACTATGGTGCTCGCCATCAACGGCGTCGCGTTCGCCGAGCGCCATCCAGCTCTGCGCGAGTTCGTGCTCGACCGCGATCGCGTCGGCGTACCCGAGGACATCCAGCTGTACCTCGCGCTCTACCTCGGCCCGAGCACGCGTCTGTCTGGCGTGCAGGGCACAACCGACACGGCGACGGGCGAGATCCACCTCATGAGCGAGATCGACCATCCGCCGTTCGCCTACGTCGCTAGCTTCGACGAGCCGAGCCCGCTGCCGGAGATCGGCAACATCACCGGCTTCGGCGACGTGTCCTACACCACGCGCGCCACCGCCGAGATCGACCTGCTTGTCGGCTTCGGCCACACCATCTACCCCGTCGACTTCCGGACCGCCGCGCAGCTGGCTCGGGATCGCGAGGAGAACGCGGCGGAGGACGGCTGAGGCAAGCGGCCAGGGAGCCGCGAGGTGTAGCCGCAGTTGATGGCCGGCGCTGGCGCGAGCGTCCCCGCAAGGTTGCGCGCCTGAGCACTGGCTGATATGGAACTTGAGCCGTGCCCGCTCCACGCCTCTGCCCTTCTTGCCGCAACACACTCATAGCCACGACCGTGCGCGACCGGCTGTACTGGACGTGCGTGGGCACGCAGTGTGTCGGCGAGCACCAGCGCGTCATCCGGCCCGGCTGCCCCTACTGCACCAAGCCGATGCAGCGACAACTGGGCACCCGAGGACGGTGGCTCGGGCGGTGGTTCTGGTGTTGCGAGACCCACAGCGAGCCGGAAGCTCCCGCCCCACCCCGCGATGCTCTCCGTAGAGGAGCCGTTTGGGGCCATGGCGGACCAGCTCCGGCAAAGGCCAACACAGATCGCATGGGGGGCCCGATCGCGGACCACTCGTTGGAAGGCGCGCCTGGGACGCTTAAGCGCTTCGTCCCAGCGGCGTTTCTCAGCCGCGCGCTAGCGCCGGCGGGCGCGCAGCGCCTCGCTGATCCGCCGGAGCGTGGCGGCCTGGCGCAGCACGTTCTCGCGGCGCTCGGCGTTGCGCTCGCGGGCGGCGCGAAGGAAGGCCCGGGTCTCGGCCCGGCGATCAGGGGTGGCGGGAGTCGTCGCCATGACCGACAGCTTAGTCCTGCGGCTCCTCGTCGCCCAGCACGAGCGCGCCCAGGCGATCGAGGCTGGCCTGCAGGTCGTCCACCTGCCCCTGGAGGTCCTGCACGGCGCGCTCGACCGTGGCGGTGACGTCAGCTTCGTAGGCCAGGCCTGCGGTCGAGAGCTGGGTCGGCAGCCGGCCCTGGGCGGCCTGGGCGAGCACGCTGAGGATCGCCACGACGATCGCGAAGATCGCTGCCGCGCGTTCGACGTGCAGCAGGACCTCTGAGCCCAGCGCGACGCCGGGCAGCCGGTCGGGCGCGCCCTCTATGAGCGACACCGCCGGCGCCGCGGCGAGCAGCGCCGCGAGCGGCAGCGCGAGTCGCACGGCGGGGCGGGCGGCCATCAGCACGTCACCTCGTCGCGACCGCGGCCCGTCGCGGCAACGTGGCCGGCGACGATCAGGGGGCCGAGCCGATCGCGCGGATCGGTCATCTTGGCCGTCCGCCTTTCGCGCGCCAGCTGTCGAGCTCCTGGCGCGGGCTCCGTCCCCCGGGTCCGAAGCCGTGCTTGTCGAGGAACTCGGGCACCCCACCGTACTCGACCAGGATCACGGCGGATTCGGCGACCTTGTCGTGGCCGGGTGCAAAGAACGATCCGACCGGAAGCGATTGCCCGCAGCCGCACCAGCAGTCTCCGGTTGGGAGAAGCCGCCCACTTGCCGTCACTTCAACTCTCCTTGGAACCGTACCTTGGATCAATGCCTTGGAACTGTACCAAGGATCCATGCCAAGGAGACCTCCGATTGGGATGTCAGGATCCGGTGCGATGGGGACGCCGGAGCGTCAGTCCGGCGAGCACGTGGGTGGGGTGGCGCTCGAGTTGATGGCGAGCGCGGTCGTAGCGGCGCGTGGTGCGCGGGTCGGCGTGCCCGGCGGCGTCCTGGACGTCGCGCAGGCTCACGCCGGCGTCCAGCGCGAGGGTGACGAACGTGTGCCGCAGCGAGTGGGGGCTGACGGCGTGCTCGATGCCGGCGAGGCGGGCGAGCCGGCGGATGATCTTCCAGGCGGCCTGACGGTCCAGCCGGCGGCCGCTGCGGGTGGCCAGCCGGCGGCCTGCCGCAGCGCGGCGGCGAGC
>JBOGYU010000618.1:0-2727 GCA_050696935.1 Solirubrobacteraceae bacterium
ATGCGGGAGGCAGGGGTGAAGCGCCTGCGGGCCACCGTGGTCACCACGGTCCGCGGCCAGGACGGCTCGCGCCGCCTGCGCGAGCGCGTGGTCCTGCGGCGCTGACCGGATGGCCGCGGGGGGCGGGCCGGGCGCCCCCCGCGGTCACCGGCCGTCCGGCGCCGGCACCTCCTCGATCACGCCGAGGATCTCGCGGACGCGGCAGACGAGCAGCCGCTCGTCCTCCACCTCGACCCACACGCCGGCGGAGCGGGGGAACACCACGTGGTCACCCGGCTTGAGCGGCATCTTGAAGTCCTGCAGCTCGGGCGGGCCGTCGCCCACGGCCAGCACGATCCCCTCGTTGGGCGGCACGTCGTGGGTCCCTTGAGGCACGAGCAGGCCGGACTTGCGCATCCGGTCCGGCTCGAGCTCCTTGATGACGACCTGATCGAACAGCGGGCGGAGAGCGTCTGGCATCGCCGCGACGATACGCACCTAGACTCATCACCGTGAGCCTGCACCGCGGCATCGACGGCTCGGACCCGGTCCGCCCGGACCCGGTCTCGCGCCTGCACGAGGAGCGGCGCCGGCGCGCCGGCCAGCTGGCGACCGGCACGCTTGCGTGCCCGGTCTGCGACGCCCCGGTGGCGCCGGACGGCGCGATGACGCCGGCCGAGCCGCTCGCCTGCCCCTACTGCCGCCACGCCGCGGCGGTGCGCGACTTCCTCTCGATCGACGGCCCGTCCCGGCCGGCCCGGGTCGAGGTACGCGTGGTCCCGCCCGCCTAGACTCCCGCCCTTCGTGGTCATCTTCTCCGGCATCCAGCCCACCGGGCGCAAGCACCTCGGCAACCACATCGGCGCGATCGTCCAGTACGTGGCGGGCCAGGACCGGGCCGACCCGGCGATCTACTGCATCGTCGACCTGCACGCGATCACGGTCGACTACGACCCGGCGGCGCTGCGCGAGCGGGTGCACGACACCGCCGCGACGCTGATCGCCGCGGGGCTGGACCCCGACCGCTGCATCCTGTTCCGCCAGGGCGACGTGCAGGAGCACGCGGAGTTGTGCTGGCTGCTGGGGAGCGTGACCGCGCTCGGAGAGCTCAACCGCATGCACCAGTTCCGCGACAAGTCGGCCACCCAGCGCGAGCTGGTGTCCGGCGGGCTGCTCTTCTACCCCGTGCTCCAGGCCGCGGACGTGCTCGCGTACCGCGCCCACGAGGTGCCGGTGGGGGAGGACCAGCGCGAGCACCTGGAGCTGATGCGGCGGATCGCGGAGCGGTTCAACCGCCGCTACGGCGAGCTCCTGGTGGTGCCCGAGCCGCGGATCCCCACGGTCGGCGCCCGGGTGGGCGACCTCCAGGACCCCGAGCGCAAGATGTCGACCACCGGCGGCTCCGAGCAGGGCACCGTCTTCGTGCTCGACGAGCCGGACACGATCCGGCGCAAGTTCCGCCGCGCGGTGGCCGACTCCGGGCGTGACATCGTCCGCCGCGCGGACAAGCCCGGCATCTCGAACCTGATCGAGATCATGGCCGTCGCCCGCGGGGTCGCGCCCGAGCAGGTCGAGCACGAGTTCGAGGGCGCCGGCTACGGCGACTTCAAGACGGCCGTCGCCGACGCCGTTGTCGGCTGGCTGACACCGGTGCGGGAGCGCTACCACGAGCTGCGAGACGACGAGGACGAGCTGGAGGCGATCCTCGAGGCCGGCGCCGGCAAGGCCCGCGCCATCGCGAGCGGGACGCTCGCCGACGTGCGCGAGGCGATGGGGGTCGGGCCGGCCCGCCGATCCGTCGGCCGCGCCCCCTAGCGTTCCGGTCTCGTGGCCACGGTCGCGCACTCCCTCGAGCTCGACCTCGACGTCTTCGCGGGGCCGTTCGACCTCCTGCTCTCGCTCGTGCTGCGGGAGGAGCTCGACCTGCTCGAGGTGGAGCTGGCCGAGGTCGTGGTCGCCTACGTCGATCACCTGGAGGCGTCCGGCGAGCTCGACCTGGAGGCGGCGACCGAGTTCCTCGTGCTGATCGCCGCGCTGCTGGAGCTCAAGTCGCGGCTGATGCTGCCGGGCGAGGAGTCGCTGGAGGAGCTCGACGAGCTGGCGCCCGCGGAGGCGGCGGAGGAGCTGCTCGAGCGGATGCTCCAGTACGCGCGGTTCCGCGGCGCCGGTGGCTGGGTCGCCGCCGCCCACGCCGCCGGGCAGGCGTACCTGCACCGGGCGGCGCGGCTGCCGCCCGCCCTGCGGCGGGAGTCCGTCGAGGCGGCGGAGCGCACGTACGACCCGGAGGTCCTGGGCGAGGCGCTCGGCGGCCTGCTGCGGACGCCGCCGCCGATCGACGTGCGGCACCTGGCCGCCCCGCGCGTGTCCGTGGCCGAGCGACTCGCGCACCTGCGGGGAATGCTGGCGCGGGGGCGCTTCTCGTTCGACGAGGCGGTCCGGGGCGCCGACCGGGTGACGGTGGCGGTGACGCTGTTCGCGCTCCTCGAGCTGTACAAGGGCGGCGAGGCGGGCTGGGAGCAGGCCGAGCCGTTCGGGCCGATCACGGTGAGCGCGTCGTGAAGCTGGCGCGCCAGGTCGAGGCGCTCCTGTTCCTCGCTCCCGAGCCGGTGCCGCTGGAGGAGCTGGCCGACGCGCTGCAGGCCGGCGAGGACGCCGTGCGCGACGCGCTGGAGGAGCTGCGGGCGGCGCTCGCCGGCCGCGGAGTCGTGCTGCGCGAGGTCGCCGGCGGCTGGGCGCTCGCCTCTCACC
>JBOGYU010000619.1:0-2727 GCA_050696935.1 Solirubrobacteraceae bacterium
GCGCCGCGCAGGCCGGCGAGCTCGCCGCCCGGCTGCGCCATCCGCCGGATGGCCGCCGTGGCTACGGGCCACGCCGGGCGGGCGGCTACGGACGTACGACTCCGCCGGCGCGGCCGGCGCTGCTCGTGCAGATCGAGTCCGGAGCGGCTGTGCAAGAGGCATCCGCAATCGCCGCGGTGCCGGACGTGGACGCGCTCGTCGTGGGCGCCGCCGACCTCTCGTTCGACCTCGGCGCCCCGCTCGAGCTGGACGCGATCGCGACGGCGGTCGGCGCGGTGCGCGACGCCGCGCGGGCCGCCGGGACCGGCTTCGGCCTGGCCGGGCCGGGGAGCCCGGAGGCGCTGGCGGCGCTCGCCGGGCCCCGGCCGTCGCTGCTCGTCGGCTCGGTGGACGTGCGCCTCTACGCCAGAGCGGTCGACGACCTCGCCACCGCCCTGCGCGCCGCGGTGTCCGCCGGCGACCGGGAGGACGGCCGTGTCCTCGCCTGACTCCTGGCACGTCGCCCGCACGCTGCGGGCGCTGGAGGCGCTCGCGCTCGGCCCCCGCACGGCCGTCGACGTCGCCGACGCGCTGATGGTCACTCCGCGCACCGCCCGGCGCCTGCTCAACCGGCTCGTCGACGAGGGCTACGCGACGCGCCGGGACAGCCCGACGCGCGTCTACGTCTCGACCCTGAGGCTCGTGGCCGTCGCGGGCCAGGTCGTGCACAGCACAGAGCTCGTGCAGGCCGCCGGGCCGCATCTGCGACGCCTCCACGACGAGACCGCGATGGCCGCGCATCTCAGCGTGCCCAGCCTCCTCGCCGTGCTCTGCGTGCTGCACGCCGCCGGCGAGCAGCACCCGCCGGTGCCGTCGCTCGGCGAGCGCATCCCCTGCCACGCCACGGCCGCCGGCAAGGCGCTGCTCGCGTTCCGGCCGAGCTGGCGCGCGCACATGCTGACCCAGCCGCTCGAGTCGTTCACGCCGCGCACGCTCACCGACCGGCGGCGTCTCGAGACCGAGGCGCGGGCGGTCCGCGCCCGCGGCCATGCTGTCGAGGACGGCGAGTACCGGCTCGGCGAGCACGGGATCGCGGCGCCGGTGTTCAGCCACACCGGTGAGGCGGTCGCCGCCCTGGGCGTCTCCGCCCCGGGCGGGCACATGAGCAGGCGCCGCGCTCGCGAGCTGGGCGATCTCGTTGCTCGGACGGCACTCGCCGTCTCCGAGGACGTGGGATACGCGCGCGCGGCCGACGAACCCCCCATGGTGGCCGGTGGCTGAGCACCTCAAGCGCCCCCTCCCTCCCCCGCCGGCGGCCACGCAGGAGCTGCGCCGCACCGTGTCGGAGATGCTGCTGGACATCGAGCGCCGGGGCGAGGCGGCCGTGCGCGAGCACTCGCGCCGGCTGGATGGGTGGGACCCGCCGAGCTTTCTCGTGTCCGCAACGAAGGTCCGGGCGGCCCAGGCCGCCGTGGACGACGAGCTCAAGTCCCACATCGCCTTCGCGCAGGAGCAGGTGCGCGGCTTCGCGCGCCATCAGCTCGAGACGCTCGTGGACCTCGAGGTCGAGACGCTGCCCGGCGTGGTGCTCGGCCACCGCCACGTGCCGGTCGGCTCGGTCGGCGCCTACGTGCCTGGCGGCCGCTACCCGATGCTGGCCTCCGCGTTCATGACGGTGATCGTCCCCAGGGTTGCCGGGGTCGGACACGTCACGGCGTGTGCGCCGCCGCGAGCCGGCGCGGGGATCCATCCCGAGCAGCTGTACGCGATGGCCACCTCGGGGGCCGACCAGCTCGTCTGCCTCGGCGGCGTGCAGGCGCTGGCCGCGCTGGCGTTCGGACTGGCCGGGATCGAGCCCGCGGACATGCTCGTCGGCGCCGGCAACGCCTACGTCGCCGAGGCCAAGCGCCAGCTGTTCGGCCGCGTCGGCATCGACCTGCTCGCCGGGCCGACGGAGATCCTCGTGATCGCCGACGCGACGGCCGAGCCGGAGCTCGTGGCGGCCGACCTGCTCGGGCAGGCCGAGCATGGCCCCACGTCGCCGGCGGTGCTCGTGACCACCTCGCGGGCGCTCGGCGAGCAGGTGATCGCGGAGGTGGACCGGCTGCTGGAGGGCTGGCCGACCGCGGCGGTCGCCGGCGACGCGTGGCGAGAGCGCGGGGAGGTGATCGCCGTCGCCGGCCACGAGGAGGCGATCGCGGTCGCCGACCGCCATGCGCCCGAGCACTTGGAGGTCCAGGTCGACGAGGCCGAGCTCGGCCGCTATCTCGACGGCCTGCGCAACTACGGCTCGCTCTTCCTCGGGCGCGAGGCGACGGTCGTCTACGGCGACAAGGCGGTGGGCACCAACCACGTGCTGCCGACCGGCCACGCCGCGCGCTACACGGGCGGCCTGTGGGTCGGCAAGTTCCTCAAGACGGTCACCTACCAGCGCCTGACCGCCGAGGGCAGCCGGCGGATCGCGCCCGCGGCGGCGGCGATCTCCGATGCCGAGCGGTTCGGCGGGCACGCCATCAGCGCGCGCATGCGCCTGGACCGGGCGGCGGCGCGGTCGTGACGGCCGTCGAGCCCGCCGCGCCGGCAACCTTCCGGCTCGACGGCCGCCGGGCCGTCGTGACCGGCGCCGGTCGCGGCCTCGGCCGCAGCCACGCCCTGCGGCTGGCCGCAGGCGGTGCACAGGTACTGGTGAACGAACCGGGGGTGGGTCGCGAGGGGGGTGGCGGCGACAGCAGCCCCGCGCAGGACGTG
>JBOGYU010000620.1:0-2700 GCA_050696935.1 Solirubrobacteraceae bacterium
CGTCCACGGGCGGCCGGCCGCCCACCGCGCTGGCGTTCAACCCCGCCGCCGGCGTCGTCCTCGTCGCCGACCTCGGGGCGACGCACGCGCACGTGGCGCTGACCGACCTCTCCGGCGACCTGCTGGCGGAGGACGTGCGCGACCTCGACATCGCCGCCGGCCCGGAGCGCGTCCTCGGTGCGGTGGACGAGCGCTTCGGCGAGCTCCTGAGCGCGGTGGGGCGCCCGGCGGCGGCGGTGCGCGGCATCGGGGTGGGCGTCCCCGGCCCCGTAGCCTTCTCGACCGGCCAGCCGGTGAACCCGCCGCTGATGCCGGGCTGGGACGGCTTCTCGATCCCCGAGTGGTTCGCCGAGCGCCACGCGGCGCCGGTGCTGGTCGACAACGACGTCAACGTGATGGCGATCGGCGAGCAGCGCACCCAGCACGCCGGCTGCGAGCACTTGCTGTTCGTGAAGGTCGCCACGGGGATCGGCTGCGGCATCGCGGCCGAGCGGCGGATCCGGCGCGGAGCGCTCGGCGCGGCCGGCGACATCGGGCACGTGCGCGTGAGCGGTCACGACGACATCGCGTGCCAGTGCGGGAACACCGGGTGCCTGGAGGCCGTCGCGGGAGGGCGGGCGGTCGCGCTGCAGCTCGCCGAGGCGGGCCGCGACGCGCTCGGGAGCCGCGACGTCGTGCGGCTGGTGCGCGCGGGCGACCCGCTGGCGGCCCGGCTCGTCCGCGAGGCGGGGCGGTGCCTCGGCGAGGTGCTCGCGAGCTGCGTGAACCTCTTCAACCCCGAGACGATCGTGATCGGCGGCTCGCTCGCCCAGGCCCACGAGCCCCTGCTCGCCGGCGTCCGCGAGGTCACGATCCGGCGGTCGCTGCCGCTGGCCACCCGCCACCTGCGGATCGTGCCCACCCGGCTCGGCGAGCGGGCCGGCATCGTCGGCGCCGGGATCATGGTGCGCGAGCACGTCCTCGCGCCGGCGGCGATCGAGCGCGCGCTCGAGCAAACGTAGGGACTGGCCCCAACTTCCAGCCGTCCGGCGTCTGGGGGGACTGTCCCCAACTCCGAGCCGTCCGGCGCCTGGACCGACGTCTAAGGGACAGTCCCCTGTCGGTCCGGGCGGTCCGGGTAGACGTCGTCGATCGTGGCGAGCGCCTCGTACGGGGCGCCGTCAGCCGCGCGCGCGATCGCGTCGGCGCCGCCGGACAGCCGGTCGAGGATCGCGACCACGCCGCAGACGTCGTGCCCCTCCGCCCGCACGGCCTCGATCGCCTGCACCGTCGAGCCGCCGGTGGTGACCACGTCCTCGACGATCAGGCAGCGCTCGCCCTGCTCGAGCGGCGGGCCCTCGACGCGCCGCTGCAGCCCGTGCCGCTTGGTCTCCTTGCGCACGAAGAACGCCTTCACGTCGGCCCCGCCGGCCAGCGCCGCGCAGGCCGGTGCGTCGGCCCCCATGGTCAGCCCGCCGACCGCCGTCGCCTCCCACTCGAGCGCGTACGCGGCCACCAGCTCGCCGAGCGCGCCGAAGCCGGCGGGGCGCAGCACGGCGCGCTTGGCGTCCACGTAGTACTGCGCCGTGGCGCCCGACGTCAGCGTCACCTCGCCGATCACGAGCGCGTGGCGGCGCAGCTCCTCGATCAGGGTCTCCCGCGCGGCCATCGTCCCTCGATCGTAATCGGCCGCCTGGATGGCGGACGTCCCCGTCAGAGCGACGGCCCGAGGCGAAGCCGGTGACGAGCCGCTAGGCGAGGCAGGGCCGTCAAGGGCAACTACACTCGGGCGGTGGACCACGTGTTCGGGCGCTCGGCGGCCTTCGGGGTCGGTGTGGAGGAAGAGCTGCTGCTCGTGCGGCGGGCGTTCCCGCACGGGCCGGACCATCGGGCGAGCGAGCTCGTCGCCCGCGTCGCCTCGCCCCACGTCAAGCCGGACGTCTACGAGGCGCTGGTGGAGACCGCCTCGCCGGTGTGCGGCGGCGCCCTCGAGGCGGCCGCCGAGCTCGAGCGCATGCGCGCCGAGCTGCGCGACGCGGGCGCCACCCTCGCCGGCGCCGGCCTGCACCCGGACGCGGCGTTCGGCGACGTCGTCCACGTGTCGCACCCGCGCTACGACGAGATCCACACCAGCATGCGCGGCCTGCTCGAGCGCACGCCGACGTGCGCGCTGCACGTGCACGTCGGGATGCCGGATCCCGAGACCGCGATCGCCGTCTGCAACCGGCTGCGCGCGCATCTGCCGCTGCTCCAGGCCCTCGCCGCCCACTCGCCGTACTGGCACGGGCGCGACTCCGGCTTCGCCACCGCGCGGGCGCAGGTGTTCCGCGGCTTCCCGCGGGCGGTGATCCCGCGGGCGTTCGCGGGCTGGGACGACTACGCCACGGCCGTCGACGCCTGGGTGGCGGCCGGCGCGCTGCCCGACTACACGTTCCTGTGGTGGGACATCCGCCCCCACCCCCGACTGGGCACGGTCGAGCTGCGGGCGATGGACGCCCAGGCCCGGCTGTCCACGGTGTGCGGCCTCGCGGCGCTCGTCCACGCGCTGGCCGCGGCCTGCGCGGACGGCCAGGGCGTCGTGGAGCCCGCCGAGGCGCTCACCGAGTCCTCCTTCCGGGCCGGCCGCGACGGCCTGGACGCCACGATCTGGTGGGACGGCGGGCTGCGGCCCGTGCCCGAGGTCGCCGCCGGGGCGCTCGCGCTGGCGCGGCCGTACGCGCG
>JBOGYU010000621.1:0-2698 GCA_050696935.1 Solirubrobacteraceae bacterium
GGCCGAAGGCCCAGCCCTCGCCGGTCGCGACCGGACGCGCGCCCGTGGCGACGACCGCGCCGGCCGCGTCCGCTCCCGCGCAGGCAACCCATCGCGGCATGTGCCCTCACCTCCCTCCCGACCGACCGAACGGCCGGCGCTCAGCCGAAGTCGCCGTCCCCGCCATCGCCGTCGCCGTCGTCGTCGTCATCCCAGGAGTCGTAGCCGCCCCCGTCGCCGCCCCCGTCACCGCCGCCGCCGCCGCCGCCCGAGGACGACTGCTGGGCGTAGGCCTGCTGGCGCAGCTCCTCCTCCTCGGCCGCGGTGAGGAAGTCCGGCGGCGGCACCATCGACCCCAGCAGCGCGCCGCCCGCGACCGCGCCGAGGATCGTGCCGAGCCGGCCGCCGAACGACGTCCGGTTCACCGTGACCACCCCGTCGCGCCACAAGGTGCGCCCGTAGCCGGCGTCCCGGCCGTACTGGACGCTCCCGTCGGCGTAGGTGCGCTTGATGAGCCGGCCGCCCAGCGGCTCGTCGGTGCCCGTGCGCTCGCGGTCGTCGCGCCAGGCGACGTTGCCGTTCGGCTCGCGGCTGCGCCACTCCTGGCGGCCGTCGGAGTAGCGCCGGTGCACGGTGCGGTCCGCGAGCAGCTCGTCGGTGTAGGTGACCTCGCGTGGTTCGGTCACGCCTCCTCCATGTCTTCCTCAGCCGGCCGGCCAGGTCAGGAAGCCCGCCTCGCGCGCGACGCTCCATTGTGGAAGCAACGGGGTCCGCGCCGGACGGACCTCGCGGACCAGCCGGTGCACGGTACGCAGCAGCACGGCCGGACTGACAGCGGCGACCTCGACGAACCGGCCGCGCGCCAGCCAACCGGTCTCCCGCTCGTCAAGGGGAACGCCGGCCGGCACCCGGTCCGCACCGGCCGGGCCC
This sequence comes from Solirubrobacteraceae bacterium, assembly GCA_050696935.1. Lineage (GTDB taxonomy): Bacteria > Actinomycetota > Thermoleophilia > Solirubrobacterales > Solirubrobacteraceae > DASSUW01. The sequence goes on from JBOGYU010000621.1 coordinate 910, forward strand.
CGGCCGTGGGTGAGGTGCAACGGGGCGGCCTGGCGCGGGCGCAGCCCGAGGGCCACCACCCGTACGCCGGGCGGCACCTGGGTCAGCGCGGGCAGCCGCGCGGGGAACGTCAGGCCGTCCGCGCTCGCGTCGTGCAGCAGGTGGATCGTGCCCTCACCACGGACGAGCATGCCCGTCACCCGCGGGCCGAGCGGCAGCTCGGCGACGTCGAACACCGGGCAGGCCGACTCCATCGGCAACCCGTTGGCACGCAACATCTGCGCGATGCCGGCCGGCTCGCAGACCAGCAGCCGCGGCAGCCCGTAGTCGTAGAGGTCAGGCTCGGTCGTGTGCCGCCCGACCGCGCCGGCGGGGACCGGGGCGGGCAGCAGGCCAGGCGCCGGCCCGTGCCGGTCCAGCGCCGCCCGGAAGTCGCGGTAGGACAGTGGCGGCGCGACGGTGAACGGCGGCCGGCGCGGGACCCGGTGCCACGGGCGCAGCACGCGGCAGAGCTCGTAGTACAGCTGGCGCTCGGTGAACGCCAGCCCGCCCGGCGCGCCGGTCCGGGCGACGGCCGTGCGCAGCGCGCGGTCGAGCAGCGGGCGGGTCGGTGTCCGATGATTCGCTCCGCAAGCTCCGCTCATGACAGCCCCTCGCAGGCTCGGTGCTGCCGCTCGCGGTCGCCCTGTGTCATCGATTCGCTCGCAAGCTCGCTCATGAGGCGGGCCAGGTCAGGAAGCCGAGCTGCGCGGCCCGGCGGTGGTCGGGGTCGGTCATGGCCTGCGCGCGCTGGGCGGCCTTGGTGACCGCGAGGACCAGCTGGGCCGGACCGACCGCGGCGACCGGCGACCACCAGCCCGCCGCCAGCCAGCTCACCTCCGCCTCGGACAGCCGCAGCCCGGCGAGCGCGCCGGGCGGGATCGGCTTGGTGCGCAAGCGAACCAGGGACTCCCGGCGCGCCACCGCCGATGGCCGCAGACCCGCGTCCACGACGACGCGGCCGGGCAGCGCCGCGCGGACCTGCGCGGCGAACCGGCAGCCGTCCGGGCTCGCGTCGTGCACCAGGATCACCGGGACGCCGGGCGGCACCCCGGCCGGCGTCATGGTCGGCTTGATCGCGAAGTTCTGCGGCACGCCGTTCGCCCCGAGGCACGCGAGCACCGAGCGGTCCGGGCAGACCAGCGCGAGCCGCGGCTGCGGCACCACGGGCGCGGTCGCCATCTCCTCGTCGATCAGGTCGTGCGGCAGCTGCTGGTGCACCTCGGGCCAGCGACGCAGGATCATGTCGCGGAACTCGCCCAGCGGCACCGGCGGGCGGATCGGCGCCTCCCGACGCAGCCGCCCGCGCCGCAACAGGAGCAGCACGTAGGCCAGCACGACGACCACGCCCACGCCGAGCAGTACGCCGCCGAACGTCTCGGAGTCGACCTGGGCGAGCCCGCTGATCACGCCCGCCGCGGCGAAGCCGAGCACGAACAGCCCGCAGCCGCAGCCGCGCAGGGGCGTCTTCCGGTCGGCCAGGGACTTGCGGGACGCGGCGTACCAGAGCTGGGTGACCGTGTAGCGCTGGCCGCCGTCGTCGCTGAGCCGGTCGGCGAGCTTGCGCACCTTCAGGTCGTGCAGGTGCAGCTTGTTCATCCTCGGCTCGAACGCGAATGGCTTGCGGCAGTAGGTGCAACGTCGCCGGCCCCGCTGCTTGTACCGCAGCTCGCGCGAGCAGTGCGGGCAGATCATGACCGGGTGTCCAGCCGGGCGGCGAGCCGGCGCAGGCCGGTCGCGAGCCGGTCCCGCCGGCCGGCCGGCCCCGCCG
>JBOGYU010000622.1:0-2693 GCA_050696935.1 Solirubrobacteraceae bacterium
GAACCGGCGGCCGCTCGCCCGCGGCGGCGGCACGCCCGGCAGCGGCGCGAGCGCGGGGACGAGCGCGACGTCGTCCGCGTAGGCGTCGTTGTAGGTCCCGCCCGGCCGCGCGGCGCGCACGGTCACCGCGACGGTGCGCGTGAGCGGCGGGATCGCCGCCGACGCGGCGCGGGGCGCGAGCATCGTCGCGTTGGCGCGCTGGGCGGGCGTCACGGCGGTCAGGGCCAGCGAGCCCACCCGCCTGCGCCGCGGATCGCGGAACCCCGCCGCCACGACCGCCGCGTCCGGGCTCTCGCGGTAGCCCCCCAGCAGGGCCGAGAGGCGGACGGCGCCGGTGCCGGCGTCGATCTCCGGCGCCCACCGCGACAGGTCGGCGACCTGGGTCAGGCTCGCGGCGCCCGCCGGCCCGCCGGCGAAGAAGGCGTGCCCGGCGCCGAGCGCCGCCGCTGCGCGCAGCGACGGGAACGGGACGTCGCCGGCCATCGTGCCGTAGCGGACGCTCGTGAAGCCCCCGGTGCGCCGCCAGCCGGGCGGGGCCGGGCTCGCCCGGTCGTCGCGCGCCGCCTCGCCCTGCTCGGCCCCGGGGTTGGACAGCAGGTTGCCGGCCGTGGCCGGCGGCGCGGGCGGGCGGCGCTCGAACGCGCCCACGTCGCGCCGCGCGGTTCCGTCCCCGTTCCCGTCCATCGCCCGCACGTCGCCCAAGGCGTCCTCGTGCGGCTCGCCGGCGGTCAGCGGGGCCGGGTCGCCGGCGTCGACCAGCGGGGAGTCGGCGCGCAGCCGCAGGTCGCCCGGCGGAGCCACGAACCCGGGGTCGGCCGCATAAGAGTGAGATACGGCGGCATTGCCCTCGAAGCCCCGCTCGAACCCCCACACGACCGTGTTCGAGACGGTCGCCGCCGCGCCGTCCGCGACCCGCACGCCCACCGGGCCGGAGCCGAACACGGTGAGGTGGCGGGCGGTCAGCTCGCCGGACTCGACCTCCACGGCGCCGATGACGGCGACGCTCTCCATCCGGGCGCCGGCGGCGGCGACCGGCCCGCGCACGATCGACGAGAGCAGAGCCGAGCCCGAGTGCAGCCGCAGGTCGCCGTCCAGCTCGAGGTCGCGGCCGGTGCCGCCGAGCGCGAGCGACGGATCGCCCGATGCGCGCACCGTCAGCGCGGCGACCGAGGAGCCGGCCTCCGCGAGCTCGATCGCGCCCCAGAGCACCGTCACGGCGCGGCCCTCGCCGACCAGCCGCACCGGCTCGCCGGGCGCGTCGGCGAACGTCCCCGTCTCCCGGCGCCGCCCGACCAGCACGGTGTCGTGGCCGGGCTCCGTTTCGGCGGCCTCGAACGCGGCCGCCACGCTCGACTTGTCCACGCAGCCCGGGGCTGCCTTGCCGACGCAGTAGGTTTCCGCATCCGCCCGCGCCGCTCCCGTGGCGAGCAGCGTCGCCAGCCCGACCAGCACGCGGCCTCTCACCGGCCGCAGGCTAATGGACGCGCGCGAAGGTTCAATCTCCGGGGCCATCGCCCCAGGCGGATCGCCACGGTGATCCTCGGGCGCAACTCGCGCGTTGGCTCCAGGTTCCGGGGGTAGCTCGGTCAAACGACTACGAGCGTCAGCGCGAACCAGCGAGGGAGGAGGAGCGGACCGATGGATGAGCAGCACACGCTCAGTCGCCGTGGCTTCGTGGGTGCGGCCGCAGGAGCAGCGGCTGCGTCGGCGGTCACATGGGCGCCGGGGGCGTCCGCCAGGGGCAAGGGCCGCCACCGTCGCAACGACCGCGACCGGCTGCTGCCGAGGGACCTCATCGGCATCCAGCTGTTCACGGTCCGCGACCAGGTGGACAGCCTCGGCTTCGAGGCCGTCTTCGCGGAGCTCAGCCGCCAGGGCTACAAAGAGATCGAGTTCGCCGGCTACGACGCCCAGGGCAGGCGGTGGACCAACGAGGAGCTCAGGGGGCTGCTGAGAAGGTATCGGCTGAAGGGCATCGGCAGCCACATCGGCTACACGCAGTTCCTCAACAACCTCGAGCAGGTGCTCGACGACGCCGAGGAGATCGGCCTCCCGTACATCGGCACCGCCAACAGCCCGGGCGCGGTTCACGGGGAGACCGTCGAGGGCTACAGGCGGGCGGCGGAGGATTTCAACCGCTTCGGGGCCGCCGCGCGGAAGCGGGGCATGCGGTTCTACCAGCACAACCATGACCGCGAATTCGCGATCGAGAACGGCACCCGGCTGTACGACGTGATCCTGGAGGAGACCGACCCGAAGCTCGTGTTCTTCGAGCTGGACATCTTCTGGGCGTACGTCGGCCAGTCCCAGTTCCCCGGCTTCAAGCCGCACGAGTACCCGTGGTTCCAGCCCGAGCGCTTCCCGCTCTTCCACGTCAAGGACGGCGTCATGGACGGCGGCCCGACCCGCGGCTGGACCATGACCGACGTGGGCGACGGCGACATCGCGTTTGAGCCGTTCTTCTGCGGACTCGAGATCGACGACCACCACTACCTCGTCGAGCGCGACACGGCCCCCGACAACCCCGAGGGGTCGTTCAGCACCGCCGAGCGCAGCTACGACTACCTCGCCGGCCTCGAGGAGCGCGACCACGACTCCGACTGAGCATCCGGGCGGGGGCTCGCCGTCGCGGCCGCCCGCTCAGAACCGCACATCGAGCGGCGGGCCGGCCAGGCGCACGTCCTGGCCCGGCC
>JBOGYU010000623.1:0-2687 GCA_050696935.1 Solirubrobacteraceae bacterium
GCCCTCGGGCAGCGGCGGCGCGCCCGCCGGCGCGACGACCCGCGGCTCGCGGTCGAGCAGCTCGAAGATGCGCGCCCCGGACGCCGTCGCCCGCTGGGCCATCCCGAGCGCGATCCCGAGCTGGCGCATCGGGTTGATCAGCATCAGCAGGTAGGCGTAGAAGGCCGCGAAGTCACCCAGCGTGAGCGAGCCGTTCACGACCTGGCGCCCGCCCACGAGCAGGATCACCGCCAGCCCGAGGTTCGGCAGGAAGCCGATGAACGGGTTGTAGAAGGCGCGCAGGCGCGTGGCGACCATCGACTGGCCGAAGACGCGCCCCACGGTGCGCTCGAACCGCGTGAGCTGGCGGTCCTCGGCCGCGAACGCCTTCACCACGCGCACGCCGGAGACGTTCTCCTCCACGTCGGCGGTCAGCTCCGCGATCCGCTGCTGGACCTCCTGGAGCGCCGGCCGCGACCGCCGGCCGTAGCGCGCCGCGACGAGCACCACGAACGGGACGGGGATGAGCGCGAGCGCCCCCAGCCCCGGGTCGAGCACCAGCATCGCCGCCGCGGCGAGCAGGATCGTCAGCGCGCTCTGGGCGATGAACACCAGGCCGTAGCCGAGGAAGAAGCGCACGCTCTGGAGGTCGACCGTCGAGCGCGACATCAGCTGCCCGGTCTGCTGGCCGGCGAAGAACCCGAGCTCGAGCCCCTGCAGATGCGCGTACATCCGGTTGCGCAGGTCGAGCTCGACGGCCAGCGACACCCGGCCCGCCACCAGCCGCCGCGCGACCGACAGCACGACGCGCGCCAGCGCGGCCACCACGATCGCTCCCGCCAGCAGCTCGACGTCCTCGCCGTCCCCGCGCGTCACGCCGTCGATGGCGCGGCCGGTCAGCCACGGGATCGCCACGGTCGCGGCCATGGCCAGCGCGGCGAGCCCCAGCGACCACGCCGCGCCGGCCCGGTAGGGTCGCAGGAAGCCGAGCAGGCGGACGAAGGTGCTCACGGCCTCGACACCTTACGGAGGTCGTATGCGACACTCGCGCACCGCATGACCGACCCGATCTCCCTCCGGAACCGCTTCGCGATGGTCAAGGGCGCGTGGGACGAGCACCTGCGCGGGGTCCCGTTCCCGGCGCTGGGCGAGGGCACCGCCGAGCAGAAGATCGAGCGCCTCGAGCTGGCCCTGGTGGACGAGATGCTCAACCGGGCCACGCCGGAGACCGCCGAGCAGTCGGCCGACGCGATGTGGGGCCTCGTCCACAGCCGCGACGACGACGACCCGGTCAAGCAGCGGGTCACCCACCACCACGAGGAGCTGGCGCGGCTCGGCCACCGCGGAATCCGGTGAACGCCGGGCTGTGCGACTCCTGCGTGCACCAGCGGCTGGTGCACACGGGCCGCGGCTCGACCTTCTCCATGTGCCTCCGGCACAAGACCGAGCCGCACCGGTACCCGAAGTACCCGCCGCTGCCCGTGCGAGCGTGCGGCGGGCACGAACCTAAAGAGGGTCAGACCCCTTGAGTCGGGTCGACTCAAGGGATCTGACCCCGTTTAAGTTCGCCACTTGATCGAGCAGCCGCGCGCGGGCGTCTCGGGGCGGTCGACCGCGCCGCCCTCGAGCACGGCGTCCAGCGCCGCCCGCAGCCACGCCGCGTCCTGCGACGGGTCCTCGTGGTCGGCGTCCGGCGCGCCGCGGTAGGCGAGCCGCTGCTCGCCGTCGAGCACGAACACGTGCGGCGTCCGCTCGGCGCCCAGCGCGCGCGCGACGTCCTGTGACTCGTCGTACGCATACGGGATCGGCCAGTCCTGGTCGCGCACGAACTGCGCCATGCGCTCCGGCGAGTCGGCCGGATAGCGGCTCGGGTCGTTGGAGCTGATGGCGAGGAAGCGCACGCCGCGCGGGCCGTACTCCTCGGCCACCGCGCGCAGGCGCGGGTTCCAGGCGATCACGTACGGGCAGTGGTTGCAGGTCTGGACGAGGACCGTTGCCGGCGGGGCCTCGGGCGCGGGCACGGCGTGGGCCTCGCCCTCGGTGTCGGTGAGCGTGAAGGCGGGGACGGCGTCCCCGATCGCGAAGCTCTCAGCCATCCACTGATGATTGCGCGGCGAGCACGCGGGCCGCCGACGCCCGCACGCGGCGGCGGAACTCGGGGTCCTCCTGCGCCTCGGCCAGCAGCGCCCGGTAGACCCGGATGTACGAGCCGCGGCCGGTCGTGAGGATCACGTCCACGCCTGCGCGCGCGGAGGCCAGCGCCGCCTCCTCCACGTCCGCCACGGCCCGCACGGCCGCCGCCTCGAGCGAGTCGGTCATCACCACGCCGCCGAAGCCCAGCTCATCGCGCAGCAGCCCGTCGATCACCGCCGGCGACTGGGAGGCGATGCTCTCGGCGTCGAGCGCCGGATAGACGGCGTGGCCGGCCATCACGAACTCCGTGCCGGCCTCGATCCCCGCCCGGAACGGGGCGAGGTCGGCCTCCAGCTCCGAGCGCGTGCGCTCGATCGTCTCCGATCCCTCGTCGGTGTTGACGATCGCGCCGCCGAGGCCGGGGAAGTGCTTGACCGTGGTCGCCACGCCGGCCTCGTGCCAGCCGGCCACCGACTCGGCGACCGCGGCCGCGGCCTGCTCGGGGTCGGAGGAGAAGGCGCGCCCCGCGAGCGCCGCGCCGTCGACGCTGGGCACGTCGGCGACCGGTGCGAGCG
>JBOGYU010000624.1:0-2687 GCA_050696935.1 Solirubrobacteraceae bacterium
GGGTCGGCCAGCGCGAGCACCGGGGCGCCGAGTGCCGGCGGGTCGCCGGGCTCCCAGGCGATCGCGGGCGCGTCGCCGGTGTCGACCGCGATCACCGCCACGTCGAGGTCGCTGTCCACGCCGGTGACGCGGCCCTCCCGGATGTCGCCGGCGAAGCTCACGGCGACCTCATCGCCGCGCAGGACGTGGGCGACGGTCAGGACCTGGCCGGGAGCGACGACCACGCCGGAGCCTCGGCCCCAGCCGCGGCCGAGGCCGACGACGGATGGGCCGATGCGCTCGGCTAGGTCGGTGATCGTGTTTTGGATCTCGTTCAGCATTTCAGTCACTTGCGGTTTGCAAGTCACTACCCTAGCAGAGGGTTCGAACTGCGCTTGTAGGGAGGTCGGGATGGGCGGTTTCCGCAAGGTGTGGCCCGTTGCTGGTCGTAGCGACCAGTAGCGGGACACACCTTGCGTCTAAGCTCGGCCGGTGGCTCGTTCTCGCCCCACGACCTCTCCCCTCGCCGACGCGCTCTCCCGCGTGGGCGACCGGTGGACGTTGCTCGTCGTCGCCGGTCTGCTCGACGGGCCGCGCCGCTTCAACGAGCTGCAAGAAGGGCTGGAGGGCATCGCCCCCAACGTCCTCAGCGCCCGCCTCAAGGCGCTGACCGAGCAGGCGCTCGTCGTCGCCCAGCCGTACTCCGAGCGCCCGCCGCGCTTCGTCTACGAGCTGACCGAGTCAGGCCGGGAGCTGGCGGGCGCGCTGCGGCTGCTGGCCGACTGGGGCGCTCGCACCGGCGGCGGCGAGCCCTACCGGCACGAGCTGTGCGGCACGGCGCTCGAGGCCCGCTGGTGGTGCCCCTCCTGCGAGCGGATCGTGGACGACCCGGGCGAGGACGACGAGGTCGTCCACGTCTAGTACCGGCATTCGCAAGTACGCACGGTTCCGGCGGCCGCCGATCACCGCCTGACGCCACCCGGTGACCGGTCATGTGCCCCGGCACACTTCCGGATCACCGTGCGGCGTCAGCCGGCGCCGGCGACCACCGGCGACCGCACGTACTTGCGAACACCGGTACTAGTCGCGCTCGCGCCGGCGCTCGCGCTCGTCGTTCGGGCGCGGCGCGGTGATCAGCGTCGCGCTGTAGGTGAGGCGCGCGCGGTACAGGCAGCGGTACTGCGTGAGGTCCTTGAGGTCCATCTGCGCCGTCTGGGACTCGGTGTCGTCGCACCCGTCGAGCGGGCGGCTCGCGCGCCAGGACGAGCCGTCGTCGAGCAGCTGGGTGAGCGCCGGCGCCCACGTCGGCACGGTCAGCGCGACCATGTAGCCCTTCTTGACGTTCAGCGTGCGGCCGAGCGGGAACTGCACGGTCTGGCCGAAGTAGGGCTCGAGCTCCTCCACCGGGCTCTGCGTGATCACCCGGCTGTAGAGGCGCTCGCCGCGGCGCAGGACGGTCAGCCGCGCCGACGCCTCGCCGTAGTTGGAGTCGAAGAAGTCGATCTGGCGCTCGTCCGGGCTGCCCAGCGAGATCGACCAGGCGACGATCTTGCCCTTGCGGGGCACGACGAAGGTGCTCCGGTCGTCGACCACCTTCGTCTGGTAGCCGGTCGTGCGCGACACCGCCAGGCAGGGGCTCGAGGGGCACGTCGGCGTGGCCTCCTGTGGGGCGGCGCCGACCTCGATGATCCGCGCCGAGGCGGGCGCCGCGCAGGCGAGCGCGGCCAGCAGCGCGCCGGCGGCGACGGTGACTGAGGGGCGAAGGGGCATCCCGGCATTCAACACGAGCGTGCGGCCGGGGTTGTGGTGGGCGGGCCTAGAGCTTCTGGACGTTTATGGCCTTCGGGCCCTTGTCGCCCTGCTCCTCCTCGTAGGTGACCTTGCTTCCCTCGGGCAGCGACCGGTAGCCGTCGCCGAGGATGCCCGTGAAGTGGACGAACAGGTCGCGGCCGCCCTCGTCGGGCGTGATGAAGCCGAACCCCTTGTCGTCCGAGAACCACTTGACCGTGCCGGTGCTCACGTATGAACCCTTCTTGCTGCCGACCTCGACCGGCGGTCGCGCCGGTCCCGACGGTGCAGAACGTATCCGGGACGCTCCACCCCGCGCAAGGGCATCAATGGCCGGTGAGCGCCTCCGCCGCGGCCGCGATCTCGTCCCGGTCGCCCGGACCGGGCACCCACGGCAGGCGCAGCGGGTCGTTCGCGTAGCGGGGGATCACGTGCACGTGGAAGTGGAAGACCGTCTGCCACGCCGCCTGGCCGCACGAGTTGAGGAGGTTCACGCCGTCGGCGCCCAGCCGGTCGCGCGCGTGCGTGGCGACCCGCTGCGCCATCCGCGCGCAGGCCGCTAGGTCCTCGGCGCCGACGTCGTGCAGGTCCGTGCTGTGCTCGCGCGGGACCACGAGGACGTGCCCGCGGCTGGCCGGGTTGATGTCCATGAACGCCACGGTCCGCTCGTCCTCGTCCATGCGCGTGGACGGGATCTCCCCGGCGACGATCTTGCAGAACAGGCAGTCGCTGTCGGCCGGCATGGCGGCGGAGTCTATGAGTCGAGCAGCTGGCGCGCCCGGCGGAGGGCGTCCTCGCGCGTGGTGACCTCGCCGGCGAAGCGGTCCTCCTCGAGCCGGGCGATCAGCTCGCCGAGCCGCGGACCGGGCCGCAGGCCCAACTCCCGCGCGAGCTCGTCGCCGCGGACCAGCGGCGCCCGC
>JBOGYU010000625.1:0-2673 GCA_050696935.1 Solirubrobacteraceae bacterium
CCCGAGGCCCATGCCATGGGCCTCGTGAACGAGATCGCGCCGCGGCCGGCCGAGCGCGCGCTCGAGCTGGCCGAGCAGATCGCCGCCTTCCCGCAGGACACGATGCTCTCCGACCGGGAGGCGGCCCACGCCGCGCTCGAGCTGCCACTCAACGAGGGACTGGCGCTGGAGGCGAGCCTCGGCCGGGAGCGGATCCGGACCGCGCTGGAAGGTGCGCGCCGCTTCGCGTCCGGGAAGTAGGGTTCGCCGCATGACCTACTTCGTGACCGGTGCGACGGGATTCATCGGCCGCCACCTGGTCGAGCGGCTGCTGGACCGCGACGGCGACATCCACGTGCTCGTCCGCGAGGGATCGACCGAGAAGCTCGACCGCTGGCGGGGCACGGAGCGGGTGAAGCCCGTCTTAGGCGACCTCTCGGAGCCCCGCCTCGGCGTCGATCCCGACCAGCTCGGCCAGATCGACCACTTCTTCCACCTCGCCGCGATCTACGACATGACGGCGGACGAGGCGCGCAACGAGCAGCTCAACGTCGGCGGGACGCGCAACGCGATCGACCTGGCGAACGCGCTCGAGGCGGGCTGCTTCCACCACGCGTCCTCGATCGCCGTCGCCGGCACGTACGAGGGCCACTTCACGGAGGACGACTTCGACGAGGGGCAGGACCTCAGCCACCCCTACCACCGCACGAAGTTCGAGGGCGAGAAGCTCGTGCGGGAGCGCGTCTCCGGCGCCTGGCGCGTCTACCGGCCCGCGATCGTCGTCGGCAACTCCAAGTCCGGCGAGATGGACAAGATCGACGGGCCGTACTACTTCTTCAAGGCGATCCAGAAGGTCCGCCACGCGCTGCCGGCGTGGTTCCCGCTGGTGTCGATCGAGTGGGGCAGGACCAACATCGTCCCCGTGGACTGGGTGGCGGCGGCGATCGACCACATCGCCCACCAGGAGGGGCTCGACGGCCGGGTGTTCCACCTCGTCGACCCCAAGCCCCCGAAGTCGGGCGACGTCCTCAACACGTTCGCGAACGCCGCCCACGCGCCGCACGCGGTCATGCGCGTCGACAAGAAGATGACCGACATGCTGCCGAAGGGCGCGCTCTCGTACGCCCTCAAGATCCCTGCGCTGCGCGGCGTCCGCAAGAGCTTCCTCGCCGACCTCGGGATCCCGGAGGAGGTCATCCAGCACATCGCCCTCACCCCGAGCTTCGACGCGCGGGACACGGCGCGCGCGCTCGCCGGGTCGGGGATCGAGCTGCCCCCGCTGGACTCCTACGCGGAGAAGCTGTGGGACTACTGGGAGCGCAACCTCGACCCCGACCTGTTCAAGGACCGCTCGTTCGAGGGCGCGGTCAACGGCAGGACGGTCGTCATCACCGGGGCGTCGAGCGGCATCGGGCGCGCGGCGGCGCTGAAGATCGCGGCCGCCGGCGGCGTGCCGATCCTCGTGGCGCGCTCGGTGGACAAGCTCGAGGACGCCAGGGCGGAGATCGAGCGCGCGGGCGGGACCGCGTACGCCTACTCGTGCGACCTGTCGGACTACGACGCGATCGACGGCCTCGTCGAGCAGCTGTTCGCCGAGCACGCGGCGATCGACATGCTGGTCAACAACGCCGGCCGCTCGATCCGGCGCTCGGTGGCGCTGTCCTACGACCGCTTCCATGACTTCGAGCGCACGGTCGGGCTCAACTACCTGGGCCCGGTGAAGCTCATGCTCGGCCTGCTCCCGCACATGCGCGAGCGCCGGTCGGGCCACATCGTGAACATCTCCTCGATCGGCGCGCAGACCAACCCGCCGCGGTTCTCGGCCTACGTGGCGTCGAAGGCGGCGCTGGACGCGTGGACGCGCGTGGTGAGCTCGGAGACGATCGGCGACGACGTCACGTTCACGACGATCCACATGCCGCTCGTGAAGACCGCGATGATCGCCCCGACGAAGATCTACGACTCGTTTCCCACCATCACGCCCGACCAGGCGGCCGACCTGATCTGCGAGGCGATCCGCGCCAAGCCGAAGCAGATCAACACGCGGCTGGGGACGTTCGGCGAGGTGGCCTACGCGCTGGCTCCCAAGGCGGTCGACCAGATCCTGCACATGGCCTACAAGGTGTTCCCGGAGTCGGCCGCGGCGAGCGGGAAGAAGGACCCGAGCGAGAAGGCGTCGGGAGAGGCGACCGCGCTCGCGTACCTGATGCGGGGCGTGCACTGGTGACGGGCGACCAGGTCACGGTCACCGGCACCGCCGGTCGCGCGGTGGCGCCGGGGACCGCGACGTGGCGAGCTGAGGCCGTGGAGGTCGACGACGACCCGCGCGCGGCGTTCGAGCGCTGCAGCGGGCGGCTGAACGCGCTGGTCTCGCGGCTCGCCACGGTCGGGGAGGTGGACACCGAGGCGGTGGTCGTCCAGCCGCGGTTCGACGAGCGGCGGCCCGAGGCGGTCGGCGCGGTCCGGGTGCGCTGCCCGGCGGAGCGGGCCGGCGAGGTGGCGCAGGCCGCGATGGCGGCGGGCGCGGACCGGCTGCACGGGCCGATGTTCGACTACGAGGCGCAGGACGCGGTGCGCGAGCAGCTCCTGGCCGAGGCGGTCGGCGACGCGCGGCGCAAGGGCGAGCGGCTGGCCGCTGCAGCGGGGCGCCGGCTGGGTCCGGTGCGCCGGATCGAGGAGCGCGGGCCGGATGAC
>JBOGYU010000626.1:0-2664 GCA_050696935.1 Solirubrobacteraceae bacterium
CCCGAGCCGGCCTCGCCGCCTGCGCCTGCGCCACCGGCCCCGCCGGCGGGAGACGACCGGGACGACGACGACGATGACGACGATGGAGGGGACGACTGATGGCGTCCGGTGACGAGCCCCGGCCCCCGGGCCGCCTCGCCGGCCTCCTGCGCGGCGCCCGTACGCGCATCCTCGCCGCGTTCCTGATCCTGCTCGCCTTCTCCACCCTGCTCTCCGTGCTCGCCATCCGCCAGCTGCTGCTGGTGCGGACCACCGACCGCGTGGACGCGGCACTCACCCAGGAGGTCGACGAGTTCCGCACCCTCGTCCGCGGCCGCGACCCCCGCACCGGCGAGCTGTTCCGCGGGCGTCTCAACCTCATCTACGACACGTACTTCCGCCGCAATGTCCCCGGCGAGGGCGAGACGCTGGTCGGCTACCTCCGCGGCGAGGAGTACTTCGCGGAGTCCGGGGGGCGCGGCGGGACGATCCCGGCGAACGCCCGGCCGGCGCGGTGGGCCACGCTGCAAGCGTCCGAGCGCGGCGACGTCGAGACGCCGGTCGGGACGGTCCGCTACCTCGCCGTGCCGATCCGGTTCGACGGCGAGGTGCGCGGCGTGTTCGTGGTCGCCTCGTCGCTCTCCTCCGAGCGCGAGGAGGTCGAGGACGCGGCGCGGCTCGCCGCCCTCGTGCTCCTGACCGTCCTGCTGATCGCCTCGGCCCTCGCCTGGGTGGTCGCCGGCCGCGTGCTCGCCCCGCTGCGCCTGCTCGCGGAGACCGCGCGCGCGATCGGGGAGAGCGACCTCACGCGGCGTATCCCCGTCGCCGGCCACGACGAGATCGCTGAGCTCGGGCACACCTTCAACGCGATGCTCGACCGGCTCGAGGCCGCCTTCGCCTCCCAGCGCGCCTTCGTGAGCGACGCCAGCCACGAGCTGCGCACGCCGATCACGATCGTCCGCGGCCACCTCGAGCTGCTCGGCGACGACCCGGACGAGCGGCGCGAGACGATCGCCCTGGTCACCGACGAGCTCGACCGCATGAGCCGGTTCGTCGACGACCTGCTGCTGCTCGCGAGGGCCGAACGGGACGACTTCCTGCGCACCAGCCACGTCGAGCTGGGCGCGCTGACCGACGAGCTGTTCGACAAGGCGGTCGCTCTCGGCCCGCGCGACTGGCGGCTGGAGGCCCGCGGCGAGGGCGTCCTCGTCGCCGACCGCCAGCGGCTCACCCAGGCCCTGATGGGTTTCGCCCAGAACGCCGTGCAGAACACCGAGGAGGGCGACGCCGTCTGGATCGGCAGCGCGGTCGAGCGGCGCGAGGCGAAGCTGTGGGTGCGCGACAGCGGCCCCGGCGTGGCCGCTGACGACCAGGAGCGCATCTTCGAGCGCTTCGCGCGCGCCAGCGCGAGCCGGCGGCGCTCGGAGGGCGCCGGGCTCGGGCTGGCGATCGTGCGCGCGATCGCCGAGGCGCACGGCGGGCGCGTCGCCCTCTCCAGCCGTCCGGGAGCCGGCGCGACCTTCACCGTCATCATCCCGCTGGAGGACACATGAGCCGGATCCTGATCGCCGAGGACGAGCCGCGGCTGTCGAGCTTCCTGGAGAAGGGGCTGCGGGCCGCCGGCTACAGCACGACGGTCTGCGACGAGGGCAACCGTGCCGCCGCGATGGCGCGCGACGACGAGTTCGACCTGCTGATCCTCGACGTCGGGCTGCCGGGCCAGGACGGGTTCGCCGTCCTGCGCCAGATCCGCGCGCGCGGGGAGAAGCTGCCGGTGCTGATCCTCACCGCCCGCGACGAGATCACCGACACGGTGACGGGACTAGACAGCGGCGCGGACGACTACGTCACCAAGCCGTTCGTGTTCGAGGAGCTGCTCGCGCGCGTGCGGGCGCGGCTGCGGGCTCCGGAGCAGGGCGACTCGGCGCTCGAGCTGAGCGGCGGAGGCGTGCGGCTGGACGTCCGCACGCGGCGGGCGGAGGTGGACGGCGACGAGGTCGAGCTGACCGCCAAGGAGTTCACGCTGTTGGAGACCTTCCTGCGCCATCCCGGGCAGGTGCTCAGCCGCGAGCAGCTCCTCTCCCACGTCTGGGGGTACGACTTCGACCCGGGCTCGAACGTGGTCGACGTGTACGTCGGCTACCTGCGGCGGAAGCTCGGCCCGGACCGGTTCGAGACCGTGCGCGGCATGGGCTACCGGCTCAAGCCGTAGCTCAGTCGTAGTCCAGGCGCAGCAGGCTGAGGTCGTTCGGGTCGAGCTCGACCTCGTACTCGCGGCCCCGCTGGACGATGATGATCTCCCACTTGTCGTCGTCGATGTCGTAGGTGGCCTCGACCAGGCGCCCGGGCACGACGTCCTGCGCGACGGCGATCGCCGCCCGCGCCGCCGGGGTCGTCGGGTCGACCCGCCGGTCCTCGTCCCGCGCCCACGTGGTTAGGCTCCACGCGACGGCCGCGACGACGGTGAGCGCCGCGAGCCCGCCGAGCAGGAGCCGCCGGCCGGGCCGGGCGGCCCGGCGCGGCTCAGTCGTCGTCATCGTCGAGCTCGTCATCGGCGAGCTCGTCGTCGTCGACCTCGTCATCGTCGAGCTCATCGTCGTCGTCCACCGGCGGTGGGGGTGGAGGAGGAGGCGGCGGCGGTGCGGGCGGCGCGCCGGCCCCCTCCGGCGCGCCCTTGCCCGCTTC
>JBOGYU010000627.1:0-2662 GCA_050696935.1 Solirubrobacteraceae bacterium
GCGCAGGTCCGCTCCGTGGCCGCCGACCTCGTGCGGGCGTCCGAGCGGGTGGCCGCCACGCGCGAGCCGGAGGACGAGCGGCCCACCGAGGAGCTGCTCGCCGGACCGGCGACGGCGTGACCCGCACACCCGCCGGCGGGCCGATGTCCGTGGAACCGCTCTACGGGCGACCCGGTCCACCCGCCGCCGTACGCCTGAAGGGTTGCGGGAGCCCGCCGCTGCGGGCAGACTGAGCATGTGGGCGAAGAGGTCGCCACGCAGGTCTTCACGGGCGAGGACCGCAAGCGCTACCGCGAGAAGGTCAAGCGGTGCCTGGACGTCTTCGCGCGCATGCTGACGGAGGCGCGGTTCGACGCCGATCGCCGCTCGATCGGCCTGGAGATCGAGCTCAACCTCAGCGAGGAGACCGGCGACCCGGCGATGGCGAACGCCCACGTCCTCGAGCTGATCGCCGACGACGACTTCCAGACCGAGCTCGGGCAGTTCAACGTCGAGATCAACATCCCGCCGCGCCTGCTCACCGGCAGGGTGCTCGGCGAGCTGGAGCACGCGGTCCGGTCCAGCCTCAACCACGCCGAGGAGGGCGCGCGGCAGGCGCACGCGCGGCTGGTGATGATCGGCATCCTGCCGACGCTCTCCGACCGCGACCTCGACGCCGGGGCGCTCAGCGCCAACCCGCGCTACGCGCTCCTGAACCAGCAGATCTTCGCCGCCCGCGGCGAGGACCTGCATCTGGCGATCGACGGGATCGAGCGGTTGTCGACCTACGCCGACACGATCGCCCCCGAGGCCGCCTGCACGAGCGTGCAGCTGCACCAGCTGGTCGACCCCACCGCGTTCGCCCGCCACTGGAACGCGGCCCAGTGCATCGCCGGCATCCAGCTCGCGATCGGTGCGAACTCGCCGTTCTTCTTCGGGCGCGAGCTGTGGCGGGAGACCAGGATCGCGCTGTTCGAGCAGGCCACCGACACGCGCCCGGAGGAGCTCAAGGCCCAGGGCGTGCGCCCGCGCGTGTGGTTCGGCGAGCGCTGGATCACGTCGATCTTCGACCTGTTCGAGGAGAACGTCCGCTTCTTCCCCGCGCTCCTGCCGGTGTGCGAGGAGGAGGACCCGGTCGAGACGCTCGAGCGCGGCGACGTGCCGCGGCTGCCCGAGCTGCGGCTGCACAACGGCACGATCTACCGCTGGAACCGCCCGATCTACGACGTCGTGCGCGGCCGGCCGCACCTGCGGGTGGAGAACCGCCTGCTACCGGCGGGCCCGACCGTCGTCGACACGCTCGCGAACGCCGCCTTCTACTACGGGATCGTGCGGGTGCTGGCCGACGAGGACCGGCCGCTGTGGTCGCAGATGTCGTTCTCCGCGGCCGAGGAGAACTTCCACGCCTGCGCGCGCGACGGGATCGAGGCCCGGGTCTACTGGCCGGGCGTGGGCGAGGTGCCGGCCGCCGAGCTCGTGGTCCGGCGGCTGCTGCCGATGGCGCGCGACGGGCTCGAGCGCTGGGGCATCGACGCCGCCGACCGCGACCGGCTGCTCGGCATCGTCGAGCGCCGCTGCGTCCAGGGCACCAACGGCGCGGCCTGGCAGGCCGCCACCTTCCACCGGCTCTACGAGCGCATGGACCGCTTCGACGCGCTACGCGAGATGACCGTCCGCTACCGCGAGCACATGCACTCCAACGAGCCGGTACATACTTGGGGTCAGACCCCTTGAGTCACCCCGACTCAAGGGGTCTGACCCTCTTTAGGTTCTTTAGGTCGTAGGCGGGCCGGTCAGGCCGCAGAACAGGTCGCCGAGCACGCCGCCGCCCGGGATGGCGGTGATCGTCAGGTGGACCCGGTTGAGCTCGACCACCAGGCCGAGCAGGTTGAGGTCCAGCGGGCCGAGGATCAGCTCGAGCACCTCGCACACCGGCTGCTGGGCGGCCACCGCCTGGACCGGCACCGTCATCCGCAGCGGCCGCAGCCTGCCGCCCTCGCGCAGGCGCTCGTTAAGCGAGGCGACGGCCTTCGCCTGAGCGCCCCTCACGCGCGAGTTGGCGAGGCTGCAGAACAGCCGCCCGAGGATGCCGCCGCGCCGCTCTCCGGTCACCCGCAGGTCGACGCGATCGAGGTGGACGTTGAGGCCCAGCAGCGTGAGGTCGAGCTCCTCGAGGACGAGCCGGAGGATCCGGCAACGCCCGCCGCGCTGCACGGACAGGCGGACCTTCTTGGTGACGGTCGTCGGCATGCCGCCGAGTCCGCGCAGCTGCGCACGGGCCTTGGCGACCGCCTCGGGCCCGCGCTGCGTCGCGCGGAAGCGCATGATGTCGAGCTGCACGGTGACGCGGGCGTTCGCGGCCTGGGCCGTGCCCGGGTCCTGGGCCAGCGCAGGCGCCGGCAGCGCCGCGGCGGCGACGACCGCCCCCGCGAGCGCGATAGAGGAAAGACGCACCTCTACCTCCTAGGTGATTGAGTTGTACGCCCCGGGGCCCGGGCGGCGGCCCGGCGGACGAAGCCCTACCCAGCGATCACACGCGGCGAACGCGGGTGGTCAGCGACCGATCCCCACCCCGAGCAGCACGAGCACGACCACCGCGCACGGCACCGCGACGACCGCCCAGCCGGGCGCGCTCTCGGGCAGCAGCGCCCGCCACAGGACCACCGGCACCGCGACGCACGCC
>JBOGYU010000628.1:0-2655 GCA_050696935.1 Solirubrobacteraceae bacterium
TCTCGCGCTGCGCGAAGGGCTCGTAGGCGAACTCCGCCAGCGGCGCGCCGCGCCACAGCGACAGCGCCCTCTCCAGCGCCGAAACGGCGCGCTCCGGGTGGCCGCCGGCCAGCTCGCTTCGCCCCTCGGCCACAAGCTGCTCGAAGCGGTGCGCGTCGAGGCGCTCGGGATCGAGCCTCAGCTCGTATCCGCGCTCGCGCGTCACCACCACGCCGGCCGAGCCGTTGCCGGCCTCACCCGCCAGCGCCTTGCGCAGGCGGGAGATCTGCATCTGCACCGTCTTGGCGGCGTTTGCCGGCGGACGCTCGCCCCAGAGCTCGTCGATCAGCCGGTCCGTGCTGAGCGTCTCGTTGGCGTGCAGCAACAGCAACGCCAACAGCGCCCGCTGTTTGTTCCCGCCGAGCGCGATCGCGCCGCCCGCATCGAGGACCTCGAGCGGGCCGAGAATGTGGAAGTCCATGCCCATGGGCACGCGCGCCAGTCCGGCCAACCGTAGAGCAGGCCCAGGCCCCCGGCAAGCCTCCGTTACCGCCCCGTTACCGCGCTGTGGCCGAGGCGCAACCGGTCCGCCCCATGATCGGCTCCGATGTCGACCCACCCAAACACCACCGGACAAGCCGCCGAGGCGGCCCCCACAGGAGGCAGTAATGGGCAAGGCAATCCCCGCACAGCACCCCGCAGTCGTTCTCCGCTCCCACTACAGGCAGCTGCGCGCGCTCCTCGGCGCCGCGATGATCGCCGTCGTCGGCCTCACCGCCGCCGTCGTGACCCTCGCCACCAACGACGACCGTGACACCAGCGCCAGCTCCGCGACGCAGGTGAGCGCGCCCGCCCCGACCGGCAGCACCCGCTACGACGGCGGCCCCGAGGAAGGCAGCCGCGGCGTCGTCCCGGCTCTGGCGCCGAGCACCCGCTACGACGGCGGCCCCGAAGAGGGACGAGCCGCGCACACCCAGCGCTCGGCGCTGCCGACAGGCCCCGACTCGATCAAGACCCCGCCTAGCGCGCGCTACGACGGCGGCCCCGAAGAGGGGACCAGCGGGGCGTTGCCCTCCAACGCGTCCTCGAATGCCGTGCCGGGCACCCGCTACGACGTTGGCCCCGAGGAAGGCAGCAGGGGCAGCGGCCACTAGCCCCTCATCCCAGCAGACGGCGGCGAACGGGCCCCCCGGATCGGGGGGCTCGTTCGCTGTGCAACACCCGGGGCGAGGAGCGGGCCCTATCCGCCGACGAGGGGGACGAAGCGGACCCGCTCGAGCGCGGTGAGCGTCACGTCGTCCTCCACCCGGCGGGCGACGACGAGCCGCTGCTCGCCGTCCTCCACCGGCGCGACGAGCCGGCCGCCGGGCGCGAGCTGGTCCGCCAGCGCCGGCGGGATCCGGCTGACCGCCGCGGCGGCGACGTTGATGGCCTCGTACGGCGCGTGCTCGGGCAGGCCGAGCGAGCCGTCGCCGACCGCCAGCGTCACGTTCTCCACCCCCGCCGCGCGCAGGCTCTCGGCCGCCAGCCGGGAGAGGGACTCGTGCACCTCGATCGAGTGCACGTGGCGGGCGAGCCGGGCCAGGATCGCGGCGTGGTAGCCGGAGCCGGTGCCGACGTCGAGCACCGTCTCGTCGCCCCGCAGCTCCAGCAGCTCGCACATGCGCGCGACCACCAGCGGCTGCGAGATGGTCTGCCCGGAGCCGATCGGCAGCGGGATGTTCTCCCACGCGTCCTCCTGCAGCTCCGGCGGGACGAACCGCTCGCGCGGCACCGAGGCCACCGCCGCCAGCACCCGCTCGTCGGCGACGTGCCGCCGCAGCGCCTGCATCAACCGCTCGGGCGCCTCCGACATCACGCCACGCTCGCGCCGGCCGCGCGCACCTCCGCCAGCGCGCGCTCGGAGTCTCCCGGCTGCACCTCCACCCCGCGCACCGCGGTGCTGTCGACCTTGACCGCGAAGCCCTCGCGCAGCGCGTCCAGCGCCGTGTTCTTCACGCAGTAGTCCGTCGCCAGCCCGACCACCGTGAGCTGGTCGACGTCGCGCTCCCGCAGCAGCTCCGCCAGGTTCGTCGCGTCGAAGCCCGAGTAGCCCTCGGTGTCCGGGTCCTGCCCCTTGTCCACCACCGTGTCCACGCGCGAGCGCTCCAGCGCCGGGTGCAGCTCGGCGCCTGGCGTGCCGGCCACGCAGTGCACCGGCCACGGCCCGCCCTGCTCGGCGAACGAGCCGTGGTCGGGCGGGTGCCAGTCGCGCGTCGCGACCACCAGCGCGTAGTCGCCGGACGCCGCCAGCTCGTTGACCCGCCCGGCGATCTCGTCGCCCTCCGGGACCGCGAGCGCCCCGCCCGGGCAGAAGTCGTTCTGGAAGTCGACGATGACGAGCGCGCGGGCCATCTAGCTAGTACCGCAGGAGCGCTCCGATCCCTCCGAGCGGGCCCAGGTCGTCGTGGTGGCGCACGCCGATCACCCGCGCGGACTGCTCGATCGCCTTCTCGATCGCCGGCTCGACGATGTCCGCGCAGTGCTCGAGGCCGCGGTCGCCGCCGCGGTCGTCGGCGTACAGCATCCCGGTGGCGCGGTCGCGGTGCCCCTCGGCCCGCAGCCCTTCGGCCACCAGCAGCACCTCCACGCGCGCGTCGTTGAGCGCCGCCAGCACGTCCGCGAGCCCGGCCGCCC
>JBOGYU010000629.1:0-2649 GCA_050696935.1 Solirubrobacteraceae bacterium
GGTCCAGGCCGGTCGCGCGCGGGAGCCGCCGCCACACCTCCTCCGGGTCGCGCTCGTCGGTCGCGTCCGCGATCGCCCGGCACTCCTCGCGCGCCCAGTCCTCGCGGCCGGTCGCCACGAGGCGGGAGCGGATCTCGTCCGCGAGCGGCAGCAGGTGCTCCACGTCCCCGCGCGCGTACCGGACCTGCTCGTCGGTCAGCGGCCTCGCGTCCCAGCGCGTGAAGCTCGCGGTCTTGGAAAGCCGGATCCGCAGCACGTCGTGCAGCAGGCCGTTGTAGCCGGCCTGGGCGGAGAAGCCCGCGAAGCCCGCCGCGACCTGGGTGTCGAACACGTTCGCCACCTCGGTCCGCCACTCGCGGCGCAGGATCGCCACGTCCTGGCGGCCGGCGTGCAGGACGATCTCCACCGCCGGGTCGGCGAGCACCGCGGCGAGCGGCGCCGGGTCGAATCCCTCGAGCGGATCGAGCACCCACACGTCGTCGCCGACGGCGACCTGGACGAGGCACAGCAGGGGCCGATAGCGACCCTCCGGCATGAACTCCGTATCGAGCCCGAGGCGCCCCGCCTCCCGAGCCCGCGCCGCCACCGTAGCGACGTCAGGCGCCAAGTGCCTTCTCCCGGCGCTCGGCCTCCCAGGTCGGCCGCATGCCGACGGAGACGTAGAGCTCGGCGGCCACCCGCGCGTCGTGCTCGAGCTCGACGCCCGCCCACTCGGCCTGGAGGTCCTCGATCGAGAAGTCCGGGACGCCGAGGTCGGCGACGTCGCAGGCGAGGATCGGGTCCAGCACCGCGCCGGTGTCCGCGCCGGGGGGAGGTCGCATTCTGGCGGGCATCGCGCCGACCCTACCCGGAGGCCTTCGAGTCCAACGGGACGAACGGGTGGAATTGGCGGGTCAGCGGATGAGGACCGACGTGCCCGCCGGGACGCGCGGGTAGAGATCGATCACGTCGGCGACCCGCATGCGGATGCAGCCGTGCGAGGCGCGGGTGCCGATCGAGTACTCCGCGGCGGTGCCGTGGATCCCGACGCCGCCCACGATCCCGAGCCAGCGCGCCTTCAGCGGGTTCTCCGCCGAGCCGCCCTCGACGACCTCGTTGCGGTAGGCGCCGGCCCACGGCTGGTCGGGCGCGCTCCAGGCGGGGTTGACCGCCTTGTTGGAGATCGAGTAGCGGCCGGTCGGGGTGGGGAAGTCGGGCAGCCCGACGGCGATCCCGTAGGACTTGGCGAGCTTGAAGCCCTTGAACAGGCGCAGGCGGAAGCCGGCGCGGTCGATGGTGACGACGGTGCGGTACCGGCGCCGGAGGTCGGCGAAGTTGACCTTGGGGTGCACGCGCTCGCGGTGGGCGCGGATGACGCGGTAGGCGGCCGGGTCCTGCAGCACGCCCTCGATCTGGGCCTGGAGCGCGGCGGCGTTGACCGCCCACCCGACGCGCGCCTTGCGCCGGATCAGCCTGCGCAGCGTGATCCGGAGCTTGGCGTTGCGGGCCCGGATGCGCGACTCGCGCTTGACCTTGGCGGTGAAGGCGGCGAGCTTGCCGGCGTCCCAGCTCACGTAGAGCGGCACGTCGACCGGCGCCCCGGCGGCCTCGTGGCCCGCGATGTTGGCGCGGCGCGCGGTGCGCAGCGGGTCGAAGGCGTAGCCGATCTTCTTCATCGACGTGCGCAGCGGGCGGCCCGCGACGCGCACCTCGAGGCGCTTGCCCATCGCCTCGCCGAAGCGCTGATCGAGCAGCGCGGCGGCCTGGCTCAGCGTGAGGTTGCCGACGTCGGTGCCGGCGGCGGTCACGCCGGGAGGGATCACCGGGTCGCGCTCCTCCTGCGCCGCGGCGGTGGCGGGGAGCGCCGCGAGGACGGTCACGGCGAGGACGAGGCCTAGGCGCAGCCCAGGCCGGTGACGAGCTTGCGAGGCAGGGGAGCGGCGCATCGGAGGAGGGTAGCCGCCCACGGCTCGTCGCAGCCGACCCGCCGGCTCAGGTCGGGAACCCCAGGAGGAGCTCGAGCAGCCGGTCGGTCGCCTCGATCTGCGGGCAGTGGCCGCAGCCCTCGATCAGCTCGACATGGGTGCCGGGGAGGGCCTCGAGCACGACGCGGGCGCCGGTGTGCGGGACCATCCGGTCGCGGCTGCCCCACACGAGCAGGACCGGGCAGCCGACGGCGGCGAGGTCGAAGGGGGCGGCTGCCAGCTCGGGGAGCAGGTGGCGGCCGGACTCGAGCAGCGCCGCCACGCGCCGGCGGGAGTCGTGGTGGGCGGCGAACGCGTCGACCACCTCGCGCTGGCCGGCGCTGGGGTGGGAGAAGGCGAGTTGCCGGTAGGCGCCGCTCGTGACGAGCGCGCGCACGAGCGCGCCGGGCACGGGCATCGGGATGTCGAGCAGCCGGCGGACGATCGGGTCGCGCTCCACGAGGTCGAACCAGCCGGGCGTCTGGAGCCCGGCCGGGGCGACGGGGATCACGCCGGCCAGCGGCAGCTCGGAGGCGTGCTCGGCGAGGCGGAGGGCGACGCAGCCCCCGAGCGAGCTCCCGGCCACGACCACCGGCTCGGCACCGCCCCACTCCTGCACGAGCGCGGCGGCGAACGCGTCGAGCTGCGGGAGGATCGCGCCGGGCGCGAGGCGCGAGGCGCGGCCGAAGCCGGGCAGGTCGACGGC
>JBOGYU010000630.1:0-2642 GCA_050696935.1 Solirubrobacteraceae bacterium
TGGCGGGCTCCGACGGGTCGTGGGCGGAGGCGGCGGTGGCGGGCTCCGACGGGTCGTGGGCGGCGGTGGGCACCGACGAGTCGTGGGCGAGCGGCGCCCCGGCGAGCCTCGCCTCGAGCCGCTCCACCCGCGACAGCAGCGCCTTGACCGAGGGGTCGTGCGCCGGCTCGGCCCCCTTCACGAGCGCGAGCTCGAGCTGCGTCCGCGGATCCGCGCCGTCCTTGAGCGCGCGCAGCGCGGCGGCGATCAGCTCCAGCAGCCGCACGACGTCCGCCGGCGCCACGGCCCCCGCCTGGGCGGCGAGCCGCTCGTCCTGCTCGACCGTCACGCGCAGCTCCGCCGGCACCTCGCCGAGCGCCTGGACGACCATCAGCCCGCGCGCGTGCGCCTCCAGGTCGCCGAAGAAGCGCCCCAGGTCGCGCCCGGACTCGGCCAGCCGCGCGGCGGCCAGCAGCGCCTCCCGCACGTCGCCCGACGCCACCGCGTCGACCGCCCCGAACACCAGGTCGGCGTCGGCCGCGCCGAGCACGGCGAGCACGTCGTCGAGCCCGATCGAGGGGCCGGAGTAGGCGAGCAGCTGCTCGAGCGTGCCGAGCGCGTCGCGGAACGAGCCGGTGGCCGAGCGCGCCACCAGGGCGACCGCCTCGTCGCCGATCTCGATGTTCTCGGCCCCGGCGACGCGCCGAAGCACACTGGCGATCTGCGGCACGCTCGGGCGCGCGAAGTCGAACCGGTGGCAGCGGTCGACCACGGTCGGCAGCACCTTGCCCGCCTCGGTCGTGGCCAGCACGAAGATCGTGTGCGGCGGCGGCTCCTCGAGCGTCTTCAGGAACGCGTTCCACGCCGCCGTCGACAGCATGTGCGCCTCGTCGAGGATGTAGACCTTGTAGCGGCCGGCCGCCGGCGCGAAGTTGACCCGCTCGCGCAGGTCGCGGATGTCGTCGACCGAGTTGTTGGACGCGGCGTCCATCTCGATCACGTCGAGCGACGTGGCGGCCGCGATCGAGCGGCACGACTCGCACTCGCCGCAGGGCTCGGCCGTCGGCCCGCGCACGCAGTTCAGCGAGGCCGCCAGGATCTTCGCCATCGACGTCTTGCCCGTGCCGCGCGAGCCGACGAACAGGTACGCGTGGTGCACCTTGCCCTGCTCGATCGCGTTGCGCAGCGTCCGCACCACGTGGTCCTGGCCCACGACGTCGGCGAACGTGCGCGGGCGGTGGCGGCGATACAGCGAGGCGGGAACCGGCACGGATGGCGAGTCTAGAGAGTGGACCGTGCACCCTCCGTCGAGGCGGTTCCCCGGGGGCTGACCACCGTTCGCAAGCTCCGGCCGGGCGACCCCGCAGCGCCTGCCGGTGACCGCTTAAGGCTGCTTCCTTCCGGACCTGACCTGGTTCGCGGGCCGACATCGCGCGGGACCCGGCCATCGACGCCCGCGAGCGGCGCGCTGGCCCGAGGGCCGGACCCCTCGAGAGGGAATTCAGCCCCGCTAGAGCGGATTGCGGGTGCAGGGCACCGCTACCTCCCCGCCTAGCACGGTCCACCGTTCATCCTAGCCGCTCGCGGAGCTTGCGCAGCGCTCGATAGACGCGGCCCTCGACCGTGGTGAGCGGCTCGCCGAGGAGCTTTGCCATCTCCGGGACGGTCAGCTCGGCCCCGAACCGCAGCGCGATCGCCTCGCGCTCCTCCGGCGCGAGCGTCGCCAACGCCCGGTGGAGCTCCTCGCGCTCGCCGAGCGACTCCACCCGCGGATCATGCAAGGCGTCCGCCGGCGTGCCGGTGCGCTCGAGCGCGCGGCCCTCGGCCGCCGCCCGCCGCGCGTGGTCGCGCCACACGTTCAGCGCGATCGCGTACAGCCACGTCTTCGCCGATCCGCGCCGGGGGTTGAAGCGTGCGCGCAGCGCCCGCTCGAACGCGTCCGCGAGCAGGTCCTCGGCCAGCGCGCGGTCCCCGGTCCGGTAGGCCAGGAAGGCGAACAGGCCCTGCGCCTCGGCGGCGTAGAGCCGCTCGAACTCGTCGTCGCGCATCCGTGCGCACATCTTCGGTCAGGAATCGGCGGTCTGGTTCGTAGAAGGGAGTGATGACCCATCACGACGACCTCCACGCGCCGGACCTGGAGCCGGTCGTCGAGCGCCTGAAGGCGGAGCGGCCCCAGCTGACTTCGCTCGAGCTCGACGACATCTCCCGCCGGGTGCGCGCGCGTGCGGCAGCTCCCGCACGGAGGCGGACAAGGAGAGGCATGATCATGAAGTCACGGCTGGCGATGCTCGCGCTGCTGGTGTGCGGGCTGATGGTGAGCGGCACGGGTGCCGGGCTCGCCATCCAGGGGTCGAGCGGCAACGGAAACGCCGCGATGCAGCAGTACCCGGAGGACATCCCGCCGGGCGACGTGCTGGGCGAGGAGGACGAGGAGGCGCCGGCGCCGGAACGCGACGTCGCGGGCGAGGAGGACGAGGTCGCGCCCACGCCGCAGGTCGAGCGCCAGGTCGAGGCCGGCGTCCAGGGCGGCGGCGACGAGCTTCCGTTCACCGGCCTGGCGGCCATCCCGATCGTGCTGGTCGGCCTCGCGATGACCGTCGCCGGCGTGTTCATGCGCCGCCGGATCGGCCGCGAGGACTCCTAGAGCTGCGGGAGGCGGGCCC
>JBOGYU010000631.1:0-2630 GCA_050696935.1 Solirubrobacteraceae bacterium
AACGCCGCGAGCGCACCCGCAGCCACCCGCACGCGGCGGCGGCGCACGAGCTCGCGCCGCCGGCGGCGCTGGATCCGATCCGCGGCGTCCACGCCCTCCGATGATGGCGGACGCAGCCGATAACAGTGCCATGTACGCGCTCGAGCCCGTCCTGCGCGCCGTGGCCCGCACCACGGCCGCCTCGCTGGGCTTCCGCACGACGGTCATCAACCTGTACCGCCCCGCGTGGGACGACTTCGAGACGGTGGTCGTCCACGGCAGCGACGAGGCCCGCGCCGTCCTGCTCGGCCAGACCTCGACGCGCGACGACCGGGCGCCGCTCGCCCCGGCGGCAGGCCGCCGCGCACGCCGGTCGCCGCCCGCGCCGCGTAACCCGGGGTTGCGTCCCCCGCGACGGGGGTAACGAGCGGTCAGCACACGAACATGGAGGAGGGGCGATGCGAGGCTTCGGGCTGACCATCGAGCCACTCGCGGGCGGCGCGGTGCGCGTAGCGCTCCGCGGTGAGCTGGATCTCGAGCATGCGTACACGTTCGACGAGGAGCTGCGGCGGATCGAGGCGGCGCGACCTCCCTGCCTCGTCCTGGACCTGCGCGCGCTGAAGTTCCTGGACTCGAGCGGGCTGGCGCGCCTGCTCGCGGCGCGCCACCGCGCCCGGCGCGACCGGCGCCGGCTCGTGCTGGTGCGGGGGAGCGCGGCCGTCCAGCGCCTGATGGCGATCACCGCGGTCGGTCAGCAGTTCGAGACCGTGACCGACCTGCCGGCCGAGCTACGGGCCCCGGCCGGCCTCGCGAGCCAGGCGTAGCAGCGCCCGCACCTCCGCGGGCACGTCCGGCTCGTGGTAGGCGGCCGTGCGATGCCCGCTCGCGTCCTCGACGATCACCTCGTAGCGCATGAGGTCGGCGCCGCGGGCGGGCGGGGCGCCGCCGGCCGGGAGGCCGGCGGCCAGCTCCTCCAGCTCGCTTGCCGTGCCGGGCTCGAGCTCGGTCGTCTCGAGCACCACGGGCGGGCGCCGGACGTTGCCGGCGACCCCGCCCTGGACGCGGACCTCGATCCTCATTCCCAGCGCACGCCCACGTCGGCCCACGCCTCCCTGACGGCCTGCGCCTCGGCCGACCCGGGCCCGAAGCGCTGGCGCGCGGCGCGGTGGGTGATGCGCGCGAACTGCCGGAACGTCGCCGTGGTGGTGAGCTGCGGGTCGCGCAGCGCGTCGTACCAGATCCGGCCCGGCTTCTTCCAGCTCTGGCCGCCCAGGTTCGTGGCGAGCACGTAGAACGCCTTGTTCGGGATCCCCGAGTTGATGTGCACGCCGCCGTAGTCGTCCCACGTGCGCACGTAGTCGTTCCAGTGCGCCGGCTGCGGGTCCTTGCCCAGCACGGCGTCGTCATAGGCGGTGCCGGGCGCCTTCATCGAGCGGATCGCGTCGCCGTCGAACTCGTCGCCGCGCAGCTCGGCGCCGATCAGCCAGTCCGCGGCGGCGGCGTCCTGGCCGAGCTTGTGCTGCTTGACCATGATCCCGGCGACGTCGGCGACGTGCTCGTTGAGCGCGCCCGACTGGCCCCAGTACTCGAGCGCCGCCTCGTCCTCGATGACGCCGTGGCCGAGCTCGTGGCCGATCACGTCGAGCGACAGGGTGAAGCGCAGGAAGATCTCGTTGTCGCCGTCCCCGAAGGCCATCCGGCGGCCGTCCCAGAAGGCGTTGGGGTACTCCTCGCCGAAGTGCACGACGCCGCGCAGCGGCATGTTCTGGTTGTCGATCGAGTCGCGGTTGAAGACGTCCTGCCAGAACTGCCAGGTGTCGCCGAAGCCGTCGAAGGCCTCGTCCACGGCCGGGTCGCCCGTCGGCCCGTCGCTCTCGTCGCGGACGCGCTTGAGCCCGGACAGCTCCCAGCCGTTCTCGGCGTCCCAGATGATCCGGTTGCGGATCCCGGGTCCCCGGGCGGCCGCCACGGCGTCGACTCCCTCGCGCGGGCCCTTGCGCCCGCGGGCCACGGTGTTGACGGCGCGCGCCTGGCGGATCGTGGTGTCGGTCGCACGGGTGCGCAGCGCCCACTCGCGCTGGCGCTCACTCCCCCGGCGCGCGACGGCGTCGAGCATGTACGGCGGGACAGCGCAGTGGAGCGGGTTGCGGCAGCGGTGCATGGGCAGGCCTCCGGGTCGGGGTCCTGCCGGTTCTATTCGGGTTGCGTGGCCGCCGTCAAGGGGCGGCGCCATTGTGCAACGAGCAGCCCACCGGCCACCAGCGCCGCGCCGCCGGCCGCGGCGAGGGTGACGCGCTCGTCGTACAGCGCGGCCCCGAAGGCAAGCGCGCCGAAGGGGAGCAGGAGGGTGATGTAGGAGACCGTGACGGCCGGCAGCTCGCGCAGGAGCACGGTCAGTGCGACGAACGGCAGGGCGGAGCCGATCGCCGCCAGGTACGCCACCGAGCCGATCGCCTGGGTGCTCCAGGCGGCGTTCGCCCAGTCCTCGGCCGGCGCCGAGAGCGCGAGCAGCAGCGCGCCGCCGCCCAGCATCGCCCACCCGTTGAGCGTCACGGCGTCCAATCGCTGACCACGCCGCTTGATGGCGACGTTGCCGATCGCGGTCGCCAGCGGCGCGACCGCGCACGCCGTCGCGGCCAGCAGCGCCCACT
>JBOGYU010000632.1:0-2628 GCA_050696935.1 Solirubrobacteraceae bacterium
CCCACGACCTGAGCGGCCGCCTTGACCACCGCGCCGGCCTTCACGCCGCGCTCCACCGCGCCCGGGGTGGCCGCGACCAGCAGGGCCGCGCGCCCTTCGCCGGGCGCCCCGAGGACCACCACGGCGGGGTCGCCGAGCTGGTTCTTGAAGCGGTCCGCGAGGTCGGGCAGCGCCTTGGGGCTGGAGACCTCACGGATGTCGAGCAGCACGCGCACGCCGTCGACCTCGATCACCGACTCGGGGTCGAGCCGGTCGTCGAGCGGCGCCTGGGCGCCCTTCTCCAGCTCGCGCCGCCGGGCCTCGCGCTCGGCCGCGACCTCCGCCACCTGGTCGGGGGAGGTGCGCAGCACCCGCGCGGCCTCGGCGAGCAGCCGGTCATGCGCCCGCAGCTGCTCGATCGCCACCTTCCCGGTGATCGCCTCGATCCGGCGCACGTTGGCGGCGCTCGAGGTCTCGGTGGTGATCTTGAACACGCCGATCACGCCGGTGCTGCGGACGTGGGTGCCGCCGCACAGCTCGCGCGACCAGCCGCCGTCGCCGACCTCGATCATCCGCACGACGTCGCCGTACTTCTCGCCGAACAGCGCCATCGCGCCCAGGCTCCGCGCCTCGTCGAGGCTGGTGGTGAGCGCGCGCACGGGCCAGTCGGCCACGATCTCCCGGTTCACCCGGTCCTCGACCGCGCGCACCTCCTCCTCGGTCAGCGGGGCGCCGTGCGTGAAGTCGAAGCGCAGCTTGTCGGGCCCGACGTAGGACCCCGCCTGCCGGACGTGCGTGCCCAGCGTCTCGCGCAGCGCCGCGTGCAGCAGGTGGGTCGCGGTGTGGTTGCGCTCGGTCTGCAAGCGCTCGGCGTCGACCCGCGCCAGCACGCGCTCGCCCTCGTGCAACTCGCCCTCGACCGGCTCGAGCACGAGCACCTGGTCGTCCCCGAGGCGCACCACGTCGACCACGCGCGCGCGGCAGCCGCCGTCCTCGCACTCGACCACCCCCGAGTCGTGCACCTGGCCGCCGCCGGTGGCGTAGAAGGGCGACTCGACGAGCTTGGCCAGGACGCGGCCGTTCTCGGTTGCGAGCGCGCCCACCTCGGTCGCCTGCTCGATCGTCTCGTAGCCCGTGAACGCGGTGTCGAACCCCGCGCCCTCCGCAAACGCCTGGACGCGCTCGCGCTCGGCGTCGCGCCCGCCGCGGCCGGCGCTGGCGCGCGCCCGCGTGCGCTGCTCCTCCATCAGGTTCTCGAAGCCCTCCTCGTCGACCCCGAATCCCTGCTCGGCGGCGAGCTCGAGCGTGAGATCGAACGGGAAGCCGTACGTGTCGTGCAGCAGGAACGCCTGGTCGGGGCCGATGCCCTCCTCGCCCGCCTCGCGTGCGCGCTCGATGATCTCGTCGAGCAGCCTCATGCCCTGCTCGAGCGTGCGATTGAAGGCCTCCTCCTCGCGGCTGAGCCACATGCGGATCGTGTCCGCCTGCTCGCGCAGCTCCGGGTAGGCGGCGCCCATCAGCTCCCGCACGCGGTCCGCGAACGGCGGCAGGAAGCCCGGGTCTATGCCGATCCTCCGGCCCTGGACGATCGCGCGCCGCATCAGCCGGCGCAGCACGTAGCCGCGCTCCTCGTTGGAGGGCACTACGCCGTCGGCGATCAGGAAGCTCATCCCGCGCGTGTGGTCGGCGAGGATCCGCAGCGCGCGGTCGGTCTCGAACGCGTCGCCGTAGCGCTTGCCGCTCAGCTCCTCGCCGAGCGCGACCAGCGGCCGGAACTGGTCGGTCTCGAACACCGACGTCGTGCCCTGGAGGGCCGCGGCGAGGCGGTTGAGCCCCAGCCCGGTGTCGATGTTCTGCGCCGGCAGCGGCGTGAGCGTGTTGACGGGGTTCTGGTCGTATTGCATGAACACGAGGTTCCAGTACTCCAGGAAGCGCTCGTTGTCGCCGCCCGGCAGGTCATCAGAACGACCAAAATCAAGACCACGATCCAGGTACAACTCGCTGCAAGGGCCGCACGGCCCTGTCGGGCCGGCCTGCCAGAAGTTCTCTGAGCGCGGCAGCTCGACGATCCGCTCGCGGGGCACGCCGACCGCCAGCCACGCCTCGATCGCCTCCTCGTCGGGGCCGAGCCCCAGCTCCTCGTCGCCCTCGAAGACGCTGATCCAGATCCGTTCGGGCTCGAACCCGAAGCCCTCCAGCGACAGCTCCCATGCGAGCTCGACGGCGCCCTGCTTGAAGTAGTCGCCGATCGAGAAGTTGCCGAGCATCTCGAAGAACGTCAGGTGCCGCGTGGTGGTGCCGACGTTGTCGATGTCAGGCGTGCGGAAGCACTTCTGGCAGGTGGTCAGCCGGTGGTGCGGCGGCCTCTCCCGGCCGAGGAAGTACGGCTTGAGCGGGTGCATCCCGGCCGTGGTGAGCAGCACCGAGGGGTCGTGCTCGGCGGGCACGAGCGAACCCGAGGGCAGCCGCCGGTGGTCGCGCGCCTCGAAGAAGCCCAAGAAGAGCTCGCGGATCTCGTCGGACGTCATGGGCCGCTGACGATAGTGCCCCAGCCGACCACCACGTCGCCGCGCAGCAGGCACGCGGTCTGGCCGGGCGCCGGGCCGTCGACGGGTTCGGCGAGGTCGAGCTCGAGCCGCCGGTGGGCGC
>JBOGYU010000633.1:0-2615 GCA_050696935.1 Solirubrobacteraceae bacterium
ACGCCTCCGGGCCGAGGAAGTCGCGCTTGACCTGGTCCTGGAGGTCCTTCTTCCAATCGAACCCGATCGCGCCGGGGAGGTGCGCCTCGGCGTACAGGGCGGGGTTCTCGTCCACCTCCACGATCCGTATCGAGTCGTCGTCGAGGTGATCCTGGACCCACTGGGTGTCGACGAGCACGTCGTTGGCGTAGTCGGCCACGGCCACTCCTCCTAATTCCTACCGAATTTGACGGTTTTACGGATCATATCCCGAGCAGGCGGTCCACGGCGGCGCGCGCGTCGCCGCCCGGGTGGAGTATCTCCACCGGCATCCGCCAGCGCTCCGCCGCGTCGAGCGCGATCGGCGCGCCCTCGATCCCTTCGTACACGACGCCGCGCACCGGCGTGTCGACGAGCTTCTCGAGCAGCATCCGCAGCCGCGGGCCGTGCAGCTCGGGGACCGGCACGCTCCCCATCAGCCAGCACACCACGGTGACGCCGGCGAGCGCGCCCATCAGCGTCGCGATCCGGTCGGGGTCGCCGACGTAGGGCTCGGCCCCCGCCGCGGCGATCGCCTCGCGGTTGGCGGGGTCGCGCGTGGTCCCGCGCACAGTGTGCCCGGCGCCCGCCAGCTGTGCCGCCAGCGCCCGCCCGCGGCAGCCGCACGGGACGATCAGGACTCGCGCCACCGCTTCAGCTGCTCGCGGTCCTCGCGCACCCGCTCCTCGATGTCCTCCTCGCTGATCTCGGGCGCGCCCCGCCGGCGCTTGAGCTCGTTCTGCGCCTCGATCATCTGCGCCACGTCGTCGAGCTCGTTCTGGGCCTCGGCCTCGGGCGAGCGGGTCGGCTTCCAGTCGAGGATGTCGCGGGTCGAGCGCTGCGAGAACAGCCCGAGCAGCAGCACCGTCACCACGAAGAAGGCGAGCAGCCCGCCGAACACGACGGTGAACGCGTCCACGGTTGTGATACTCCCCGATTCGTGGGCTTCTTCGCGGACATCCCTACCCTGACCGGCGTGACGTTCGGCATCGAGATGTTGCGTCGCGAGGAGAGCGACGAGGAGCTCTTCATGGACGTCCGGCCGGTCGCCGGCGACGAGTGGTGAGGTAGCGTCGAGGACCATGGACTTCGACCTTTCCGACGAGCAGCAGCTCATCCGCGAGACGGCCCGGGCGTTCGCCGACCGCGAGGTGGCCGAGCGGGCGCGGGAGAACGACCGCAACCACCACTTCGACACCGAGCTGGTGGCGAAGATCGCCGACCAGGGTTACCTGGGCGCGATCGTCCCCCGCGAGTACGGCGGCGCCGGGCTCGACTACGTCACGTACGCGATCGTGGTGGAGGAGATCGGGCGGCACGACTCGGCGATGCGCACCGTGATCTCGGTGCAGACGTCGCTCGTATGCTCGTCGATCCTGCGCTGGGGCACCGAGGAGCAGAAGCAGCGCTACCTGCCGAAGCTCTGCTCGGGCGAGTGGCTCGGGTGCTTCGCGCTGACGGAGCCGGACACGGGGTCGGACGCCGCCAACCAGAAGACGCGCGCCCGCAGAACCGACTCCGGCTGGGTGCTGAGCGGGAGCAAGATGTGGATCTCGCTCGGCAACCACGCGAAGGTGGCGCTGGTGTTCGCCCAGACCGACCCGGAGAAGGCGCACCGCGGCCTGGCGGCGTTCCTCGTGCCCACCGACACGGCGGGCTTCTCGTCGCAGGAGATCCACGGGAAGATGGGCCTGCACGGGTCCGACACCGCGGCGCTCTCGCTCGACGACGTCGAGGTGCCGGAGGACGCGCTGATGGGCGAGGTCGGCGAGGGCTTCAAGATCGCCATGAGCGCGCTCGACTCCGGGCGCTACTCCGTCGCCGCCGGCTGCGTCGGGGTGTGCCAGAGCTCGCTGGACCACTCCGTCGCATACGCCAAGGAGCGCGAGCAGTTCGGGCGGCCGATCGGGTCCTTCCAGCTCGTGCAGGCGATGATCGCCGACATGCGCGTGCAGACGGACGCGGCGCGGATGCTCGTCTACCGCGCCGGGTTCCTGAAGGACCGCGGGCGGCCGAGCACCACCGAGACCTCGATCGCGAAGCTGTACGCCACCGAGGCGGCGCAGAACTGCGCGCACCTGGCGATCCAGGTCCACGGCGGCTCGGGCTACGTGGACGACCACCCGGTCGAGCGCTACTACCGCGACGTGCGGGTGACGACGCTGTACGAGGGCACGTCGCAGATCCAGAAGCTGATCATCGGGCGCGCCGAGACCGGCCTGAACGCGCTGGCGTGAGGCCGGTCGGGGTCGCCGGCGCCGGCACCATGGGCGCCGGCATCGCCGGCCTGGCCGCGGGCGCCGGGCTGCGGACGGTGCTCTACGACCCCGACCCGGCGGCGCTGGAGCGGGCGGCCGAGGGGTCGAGCGCGCGGCCGAGTTGGGGCGCTCGCGCCGTGCGGCCTGGTTGTGAGGCGGCGCCGGAGGACCTCGAGTGGGGCGAACGTCAACGGCGGCTCATCGCGCCGAGTGTCGAGTTCGTCGGCGTGAGGCCGACGAACTCGACAGTCGAGCCCGGCGCGTCCACGGACGATCACTAGCCTGTGGACATGACCGCGCCCCTCCGCCGCGCGCTGGCGTGCGCGGCCGCCGCGCTGC
>JBOGYU010000634.1:0-2609 GCA_050696935.1 Solirubrobacteraceae bacterium
CCCGCCTGCCGTCCCGGATCGAACGGCGCACCAGATGCGACACGTACTCGCGATCACCATGACGACGACTGATCTTGGCCACATGCATCGCCCCACGCTTCTCAGCCATAGAGCGGATAATGACACGCCCTTCGGACAGAAGACCGCCAATACTCTTGGCTATACCTACCGGCTACAAGAAAGGCCGCGATCCCAACGCCCACGCGGGATCGCGGCCGATCAAGACGCCGCTAGGCCAGGCAACTTCGGCCTAGGGGGGACAGTGTCCCCCCAGGACAGGACAGTTGCCAAGAAACGGTGGCCCGGCGAGGCGATCGAACCCGCCTCCTTACAAGCCAGCCGTTCGCCGGCCCCGCCGCGCGCTTACGAAAGCTCGCGCAGCGCCCCCACGAGCCGATCTGTGGCCGCCCCGTCGCGCAGCGCCACGCGCACGTGCCGATCGTCCCCCCACGCGGCCCCGGGCGTGACATAGATCCGCCGTGCGGCGAGATGCGCCGCGATCGTGCGCCCGTCGTGCTCGACCGACGAGAGCCAGACGAGGTGGCCGTGGCCGGCGAGGAACGAGAGCGGCGTGCCCTCCAGCCCCGCGGCGAGCCGGTCCCGCTCCCGCGCCGCGGCCGCGCGCCGCCAGGCGACGAGCGCGTCCCCCGACCGCACCGCCCACAGCATCGCGGCCTGGGCGGGCGCGGAGACGCCCGCGACGGGCGCGATCCGCCGCAGCAGCTCCGCGTCGTTCGCGACCGCGAACCCCGCCCGGAAGCCCGCCATCGCGTGCGCCTTCGAGAAGCTCCGCACGACGAGCACCCGCTCGCGGGCGGCGAGCAGCGAGGCCGCGCCCGCCGACGTGTCCGCGTCGTCGCCCGCCTCGTCCGGCGCGAACTCGGCCAGCGCGGTGTCGACCACGAGCCAGACCGGCTCGTCGAGCCGCCCCGCCAGCCGGCGCAGGTCGTCGTCCGCGACCGCCGTCCCCGTGGGGTCGTTCGGCGTGCAGAGGGCGACCGCCCGGGTGTCCGGCCCGGCGGCCGCGAGCAGGGCGTCGACGCCGGCCGCGCCCGCGTCCGACAGCGCGACCGGGACCGGAACCCCGCCTGCCTCGTGGACCAAACGGGGCAGCGGCCCCCAGGCCGGCCAGGCGAGCGCGGCGAGGATACGGCCTCGAAACCGGTGCTACGCTGGCCTCCGGGCCGGTCATGGAAGCCATCGACGAGATCCGGCACGACCTCGTAGGCGGGGCGCACGATCACCCGCGCGGGGCGCACGATGTCGCGGCGCCCGACGAGCGCGCCGCCCGCGCCGCGCTGCGCGGCCAGATCGCCCGGCTGGAGCGCGAGCTCGCCTCCCTCGTCGTCGCCTCCTACCCGCGCCTGGACCCCGGCCCGCCCCTCGCCACGCTCGCCGGCCCCCGGCTGCTCCACCTCGGCGACCTCGAACGGACCCGCGACGGCCTCGCCGCCCGCGTCGCGACGATGCGCACCGCAGCCGAGCACCAGGCCGAGCGGCAGGCGCTCGCCCACCAAGAGCTCGAGCGCATGCTCGCCGACCCACCCGCCCACAAGTGGCGCCGGCTGTCGAACGCCGACCTCGGGCGGCCGGGCTGCACGACCTACCACGTCCGGCCCAAGGTCGGCCTCCTCGGCATGCTCATGGGCTGGTGGCAGGTCAAGGTCTCCGGCGGTTGTCCCTTAGCCGTCCCTTAGCCGGGCTTGGCTATGGGACAGCCTGATGGGCCGCCGGAGCCGGAAGCGGCACGGCGACGTCATCGAGGCGCTGCCCGTCCCAGCGCGCCCCGATCCCACGGAGCGGCCGAAAGCCCCCTGGCACCCCTTCCCGCTCGTGGAGCTGTGCGCGCTGCTGGGCATCGTCCTGCTCGTCCTCGGGCTCTTCGACCTCGACTCCGAGCGCGGCCGCCTGCTCCTCGTCACCGGCATGGTGCTCGGCTCGCTGGCCGGCCTGGACACCTCGCTCAGGGAGCACTTCTCCGGCTTCCGCTCGCACTCCACCGTGCTGGCCGGGATCCCCGCCGTCATCACCGCGGCCGCCGTCTACTTCGCGCAACTCCCCTGGCCCGTCGTGATCCTCGGCGCGATCGCCGCCTTCGCGATCAGCTTCACCCTGCTCGCGCGCGCCTACCGCCGCCGGGCGCGCTGACCGGGCGCTCGACTACCCTGCCCGCCGTGGCCGAGCAGAAGCGCATGCAGCTCCGCGGGCTCCACCACCTCACGGCGATCGCCACCGACCTCGAGCGCACGATCGCCTTCTACCGCGACCTGCTCGGCCTCGCGATCGTCCACGACGGGCCGTCGGACGACGATCCGCAGACCCGCCACGTGTGGTTCGGGGCGCTCGAGGGCGAGGCGGGCACGCTGATCAGCTTCATGCAGTACCCCGAGCTGCCCGCGGGCGTGGTCGGGACCGGCTCCACCCACCACTTCGCCCTGATCGTCGACACCGACGACGAGCAGGAGGCGTGGCGCGACTACCTGCGCGAGCACGGGGTCGAGTGCACCGACGTATTCGACCGCGGCGCGTTCCGCTCGATCTACGTGCGCGACCCCGACGGGCACATCGTCGAGATCGCCACCCGCGGCCCGGGCTTCGCGGCCTAGCCC
>JBOGYU010000635.1:0-2608 GCA_050696935.1 Solirubrobacteraceae bacterium
GTGCTGCTCGCGGCGCTCCGCCACGGCGCCGCCGAGCTGGAGCGCAAGCGCTCCGGCTATGAGGCCCCGGTCGAGGTCGCGATCGGCCGGGGGCTGCTCGCGGCGACACCGGTTCCGGCGGCGTTCCGGGCCGATCCTGCGGTTGCGAACGAGCGCGCCTGGCTCGTGCTGGCGGCGACGATCGCCGCCCTCGTCGACATCGCCGGCGCCCCGCGCCCGACCGGGGCCGACGACCTCGCCGTACGAGCCGGCGACCTGGACGGCTTCCTCCTGCTCTCCCTTCCCAGCGCAGTCGAGCCCGACGAGCTCGCCCCGCTGTTCTTCGACGAGCACGTGCGCGGCGTCGACCGCCTGCGGGCGACGGCGACGGTGGTGCCCGCGCGATTGCTGGAGGCCGGCGAGCTCCGCGAGCCGATCGGCGCGCACCACCCGCTGCGCGTGGCGGAGACGATCGCGCGGCTCGGAGGGCGGCCCACCGACCCGGACTCCGTGGACGAGGACGCCGTGCTCGCCCTGCTCCAGCCCGGCACCCGCGCCGTCCGGCCCCATGAGGACCCCGACCCGGCCCGCCGCGTCGCCCGCCGGATCCTCCAGCGGCTCGACGGCATGGGCAAGTGGGGCGGCTACCACACCGACTTCGCACACCTCGCGCGCGGCTTCGCCGGCAACGACCGCGCGCTCGCGCAGGAGGTGGGGGAGGCGCTGCTGGCGGCGGGCCTGCTGGCCGAGAAGCCGTCGGTCGGCCAGCGCCACGTCTTCCTGAACCCGCGCCGGGCGGCCGAGATCCGGCGACTCATCGATGACGGAGCGCTGCCACCGGGTATGCACCTGCCGTCCGACTGAAACGATGGTGCCCATGTCCCCGCTCGACCGCATCGCCACCCAGGTCTCGACGAAGCTCTTCACCGCCCGGACGCTCGCCGGCGCGGGCGTGCTGCGCCCGCAGCGACCCGACCATCTGGCCGGCGCGCTCCGCGGCCTCCTGCGCTTCGGCCCCACCCCCGCCGGCGGCTACACCGCCTCCGCGCACCGCTACGGCTCCGAGACGGCGATCATCGACGAGCTGGGGACGCTCACGTTCGAGGAGGTCGACCGCCGCACCAACGCGCTCGCCCACGCGCTCGCGCAGGAGGGCATCGGCGAGGGCGACGGCGTCGGCCTGATGTGCCGCAACCACCGCGGGTTCACCGACGCGGTGATCGCGTGCTCCAAGCTCGGCGCCAACGTCCTGTTCCTCAACACCGCGTTCTCCGGCCCCCAGCTCACCGACGTCGCCAAGCGGGAGAAGCCCAAGGCGCTGATCTTCGACCACGAGTTCTCGGACCTGATCAAGGACGCGGCCGCCCGGCGCAAGCGCTACATCGCCTGGCACGAGCCCGACGACGGCGACCTGAAGGACCCCCTGCTGGAGGACCTGATCGAGCGCGGCGACCCGTCGGACGTCGCGCCGCCCAAGGAGCGCGGCAAGGCGGTCATCCTCACCTCCGGCACGACCGGGACGCCGAAGGGCGCGTCGCGCTCCCAGCCCAGGTCGCTCGACCCGGCCGCCGCGCTGCTGGCGATGATCCCGCTGAAGGCGCGCGAGAAGACCATGATCGCCGCCCCGATGTTCCACTCCTGGGGCTACGTGCACTTCACGCTCGGGATGAGCCTCTCGTCCACGCTCGTGCTGCGGCGCAAGTTCGACCCCGAGGGGACGCTGTCGGCCACCGCCCAGCACGATTGCACGGCGCTGATCGTCGTGCCGGTGATGATGCAGCGGATCCTGGAGCTGCCGCAGGAGACGCTCGACCGCTACGACCTCTCCGGCCTGCGGGTGGTCGCCGTGTCCGGCTCGGCGCTGCCCGGCGCGCTGTCGGCGCGCTGGATGGACACGTTCGGCGACAACGTCTACAACCTCTACGGCTCCACCGAGGTGGCGTGGGCGAGCATCGCCACGCCGCAGGACCTGCGCGAGGCGCCGGGCACCGCGGGCCGGCTCCCGCACGGCACGATCGTCAAGCTCTACGACGAGGACGGCAAGCCGGTGGAGCAGGGAGAGACCGGCCGCATCTTCGTCGGCAACGAGATGCAGTTCGAGGGCTACACGGGCGGCGGCGGCAAGGACGTCATCGACGGGCTGCTCTCCTCGGGCGACGTCGGCCACTTCGACGAGGCGGGCCGGCTGTTCGTCGACGGCCGCGACGACGACATGATCGTCTCCGGCGGCGAGAACGTGTTCCCGGCCGAGGTCGAGGACCTGCTCGCCGGCCACGAGTCGATCGCCGAGGCCGCCGTCTTCGGCGTCGACGACGAGCAGTTCGGCCAGCGCCTGAAGGCGGTCGTCGTGCTCCGCGACGGCGCCTCGCTGAGCGAGGACGAGCTCAAGCAGCACGTGAAGTCCAATCTCGCCGCCTACAAGGTCCCGCGCGACGTCGAGTTCGTGGACGAGCTCCCGCGCACGTCCACCGGCAAGGTGCTCAAGCGGGAGCTCAAGGAGGCCTGAGCCCGAATCCACCGATTCCCGCGGCCCGGTCTCGCGCTTCGCGCTCGCCACCGCTTCGCTCCTCCACCGTGGCCGTTCGCCAGAGCCGATCGGCCGCGACCCAGGTGGGTCACCACATGGATG
>JBOGYU010000636.1:0-2606 GCA_050696935.1 Solirubrobacteraceae bacterium
GCTGCACATCGACCCCGCGGCCGAGGCCCTGCGGACCCTCTGCTGGGAGGCGCTGCGCGACCAGAAGCCGCCGCCGCGACGGCTCGCGACGCAGCACGGCACGCCGCTGTCGCGGTTCGTCGACGGCGGCGACCTCGAGCCGGTCCGCGGCGCCCGCCTGAAGCTCCTCGTCGTCGTGTCGAATCCGGGCGGTTTAGGCCCGCCCGAGTGGCCGGGCCTGGAGGACTACGACGCCGGCGCCGAGCTCGCCATGGTGGAGGACACCCTGCGGCGCCTGGACGACCGGATCGACTACGACGTCCATCGCGACGGCGCCAGCCCGCAGCGGGTGCGCGACCGCCTCCTCGTCGAGCACGTCGACGTGCTGCACCTCGTCGCTCCCGGGGTGGGCGGGAACGGAAGCCCCAGCCGGCTGCTCCTCGAGCAGGACGCCGGCGCGGGGCCCGACGCGGTGATGGGGGACGTCGTCGGTCCCATGGTGGACGGGCTCGCCTCGCTGCGGCTCGTCGTGCTGTCGACCGGCTACACCTCGGCCGGGTCCGCCGCGGACGCGCACCTCGACATCGCCGCGCAGCTGCTCGACTTCGGCGTGCCGGCGGTGCTGGCGATGCAGGGCAAGGCGAAGGAGACCGCGGAGGTCTTCACGAAGGCCTTCTACGACACGCTGCTGCACTCGTCGAGCTCGTACGGCCTCGTCGACGTCGCGGCCAACCACGCGCGCGAAGCCGTCTGGTTCCGCCGGCGCGACGCATGGGACTGGGCCGCGCCCGTCGTCTTCCTCGGGGGCGAGGGGCACATCTACGAGGCCGACCCCGCGGAGGTCGCGGACGTCGCGCTGCCGGGGGTGCAGCCGGGCGTCGGCGTCGGCGTGCCCGCCGTGCTGCCGGAGAGGCAGCTGCCGGTCGCTCCGGCCGGCTCCCCGGCCCAGCGCAGGCTCGAGGCTTTCCACCTGCTGACCGCGAAGCACCGCTTCACGAGCATGGAGGTCGCCGATCTGGCGTGGTCGCTCAACATCGAGCTCGGCGATGGCGAGGAGGATCTCGGCAGGCAGGTGCGCGACCTCATCACCGCGTCCGAGCGCGCCGGGAAGCTGGAAGAGCTGATCCAGCAGATCGTGTTGATCGTCGCGCAGCGCCAGCAGAGGCGGGACGACGATCCCGCGCTGCGGGCCCTGGGCTCCCTGACGGCATGACCGCATCGCCACAGCCCCCCGGCGGAGACGGAATGGCCGAATCCGTGGTCCGCGCGCTCTACAAGACCGCCGTCGAGCACATCGAGGCCGCGCAGGCCGAAGGCGGCGGCGCCGACCGCCTGCGCTCGGTCATCGACGGCTTCGCGCGGGTCGTCGACCTGGCTCCCGACAGCCCGCTCGGCTATCTGGGCCGTGGCTACGCCCGCGCGCTGGCCGGCGAAGACGCGCTGGCCCTGGACGACCTGGCGCACGCCATCGAAGTCGGCACCGACCTTCCGCAGGCCTACGCCACGCGCGCCCGCTTCTACGAGACCCGAGGGGCGCCGGATAAGGCGCTGGACGACTACGACGACGCCGTCGCGCTCTCGCCCCGGGACGCGCTGCTGCGCCGCGACCGGGCGAGCGTCCGCCTCGCCGAGGGCGACTGGGCCGGCGCGCTCGAGGACCTCGACGTGGCGCTCGACGTCGATCCCGGGCTGCTGGACGTCCGCCGGATCCGCGCGACGATCCTCGAGAGCCTGGGGCGGCACGAGCAGGCGCTGGCCGAGCTCGACTTCCTGATCGACCACGGCGACGACAGCGCGGCGGTCCACCGGGACCGCGGCAACTCGCGCGGCGCCCTCGGGGACCTCGACGGGGCGATCGCGGACTTCACGGCGGCAGTGGACCGCGACCCTTCGCTGCTCGACGCGTATCTCGCGCGCGCGCAGGCATACGCGAGCCTGCAGGCCGACGACAAGGCGGTCGCCGACTACTCCGAGGCCCTCGCGCTGGACCCCGGGCTCGACAAGGCCTACCGGCGCCGGGCGGAGGCGCTGCAGCGCCTCGGGCGCCCGGCGGAGGCGCTCGCGGACCTCGACCGGTTCATCGAGCTGGGCGCGGACAGCGCCGAGGCGTTCTCGCTGCGGGCGCGCTCGCGCGAGGACGTCGGAGACCTCGAGGGCGCGCTCGAGGACTATGCGCGTGCCCTCGAGCGCGACTCCGCCTCGCTCCCGGTCTACCTCGGGCGCGGGCGCGTCCACCTCGCTCGCGGCGCCGCCGAGCTGTCCCTCGCCGACTACGACGCGGCCGTGTCCGTGGACCCGAGCTGCGCCGACGCCTACATCGGCCGCGCGGCGGCCTATCAGGCGCTGGGAGACGCCGAGCAGGCCGCGTGGGACCACCAGCGCGCGGTCGCGCTCGATCCCGGCCGCGTCGAGGCGCACCGCGGCATCGTCCTGGCCGATCTGGCGATGGGGGAGGAGTACCAGGACCGCCGGCTCGTGGGCAAGGCCGACGAGACCTACCGCGCGGCGCTCGCGCACGCCGACATCGGCCTGGCCGCCGCCTCGGGAGACCCCGTCCTGCGCATGTGCCGGGCCGCGGCCCTGCGGGCGCTCGGCGCCTGCGACCGGGCGCTGGAGGAGGTCCGGGG